>CAMPKM010000291.1 GCA_946887155.1 uncultured Gemmatimonadota bacterium | reverse complement strand
GGGCATGATTCTGGGAGCGGTTACATTGCCGGTGTTGGTGCTGCGGCGCCTGAATCGCAAGCCCAACGAGTGAGTGGTAACGCGGTGGCCTTTGACCATCAAATCGTCAATCGTCAATCGTCAATCGTCAATCGTCAATCTCATAAACCCTCTTCATGCCCCTCCTCGACGTTCTCATGCCTTCCATGGGCGAATCGCTCGCCGAAGGCACTCTGACGAAGTGGCTCAAGAAGGTCGGCGATTCGGTGAAGCGCGACGAGACCATCTTCGAAATCTCGACCGACAAGGTCGATTCCGAAGTACAAGCCGCCAGCGCCGGGATCCTGGCCGAAATTCTGGTCAAGGAAGGCGAGACGGTTCCTGTGAATGCGGTCGTGGCGCGACTCGAGACCGACGTGAATGCGAAGGTCGGCGCACCCAGTGAGCCCGCTGCCGCCCCCGCCGGGCAGTCTGGCAAGCGGGCAGGCGCTCAGGATGCGACACGATCTCCAAGCGCCACACCGCAGGCCGACGGCCGCACGACGTCGCCCGGGTTGCCCGCCATCCCGGCCGACAAGGTCGCAGCCGCGGCGGCATTGCCTGGTTCCCTCGAGGAGCGGTTGCGCACGAAGTCGTCACCACTCGTCAGGCGGATGGCCGCCGAACACGGTGTCGACA
The DNA here is from genome assembly GCA_946887155.1 of uncultured Gemmatimonadota bacterium. The sequence continues at coordinate 4,010 of CAMPKM010000291.1, read as the reverse complement.
TTACGGCGTTGAGCGGGTCCGGCATCGCCGGCCGCGTCACCAGGAAGGACCTGGACGCATTCCTGGAGTCTGGCGCCCAGACGCCCGCCACGCCGCGGCCGTCGATGTACGCCCCGGCGGGGTTCGACTACCAGCCGCCCGTGGTGACAGCCTGGCCAGGCGACGTGGTCGAGCCGATGAGCAAGATCCGCAAGCTCACCGCTGGCCACATGACCTACTCGAAGCAGACCTCGGCCCACGTCACCACGGTGTTCGAGGTGGACCTCACGAGAGTCATGCGCGTTCGCGACCGGCTTCGGCCGGAATTCGACCAGCGCGGCGACAAGCTGACCTACCTGCCGTTCATCATTCAGGCGGTCGTGGAAGGACTGAAGAAATTCCCGGTGATCAATGCCGCCGTTCGCGGGAACGACATCGTCCTGCGCAAGCACTACAACATCGGTATCGCGGTCGCGCTCGACTGGGGACTCATCGTGCCGGTCATCAAGGACGCGGACAACTACTCGCTCGCGGGCCTGACGCGGTCACTCAACGATCTCGCCCAGCGGGCGAGAACCAAGAAGCTGAAGCCAGAAGACGTGCAGGACGCCACGTTCAGCATAACGAACCCGGGCGTCTTCGGCTCCATCATGGGAACGCCCGTCATTCCGCAGCCCACGGTGGCGATCCTGGGAACGGGCGCGATCGAGAAGCGGCCGAAGGTGGTGAAGGGCACTGACGGTGAGGACGTGATCGCCATTCGTACGTGCGCGCATTTCTTCCTGTCCTTCGACCATCGTGTCGTTGATGGCGCCGACGCCGACCATTTCCTGGGCTTCGTCAAGCAGCACCTGGAGTCCATCACCGAACCGGGATCCTGATCCTTGGCGCGCGCGCTGACGGCCGAGTGGCAGAGCGTTGCGGCAGCGGACCAGCCGGAAGCCGCGAGCCGCTGGCGCGTCCGACGGGAGATTCTGGCGACGCATGGATGTCATCACTGGATTTTCCAGCGACCTTCCGATCCCGAAGCGTTCCTCGAGTTCATCGAAGGCGCAAATGCCGGCGCGCTGGCGGCGGCCCGCGCTGCGGCCGGCCTGGGTTCGTCCGTGGAGATCCTCACCGAACTGGAGTTGTCCTGAGCATGCCTACACGCACCATCAGCATTGACGGCAAGGCCTGGCGTGTTTTTCCATCGGGTTACATCACGCAATACGAACACGACGAGTTCGGACTCCTGTTCATTTCCGGGGCTGACGACGCGCGCGAGGTTCGCGTGACGCGTTACAGTCCGCACGGAACGAGGTCGCGCGAGCAGGCCCTCGCGGAAATGCCTGACGAGGACCTGCGCCGGCTGTTCGCCCAGTCGCAGCCCGGGGAGACCTCGCCCGAAGCAGGCTACTCGCCGTGACCGCCGGCGCCGCGACGCCCGGCGCCTCGCGGCACATCGACCTGCACCTCCACTCCACGGCATCCGACGGCATCAACGCGCCGGAAGTCGTCGTTCGCATTGCTGGCGCGGCCGGACTGCGCGCCCTCGCGCTGACGGACCACGATACCGTCGAGGGAATCCCGCCGGCACGTGAGGTGGCGGACGCGGCGGGCATCACCCTCGTCGCGGGCGTCGAGCTGAGTGCGTACGAGGGCACCGACGAGGTCCACATCCTCGGGCTTCACCTCGATCGCATCGATGACATGCGAAACGCGCTGGCGGTTTTCCGCAGTGCCCGGCGCGACCGCGCGGAAGGCATCGTCAGGTTGTTGAATGGCCTCGGCGTGCGCATCACGTTCGACGACGTCCTGGCGGTCGCCAAGGATGCCGCGATCGGACGACCGCACGTGGCTCGCGCGCTGGTGGAAAACGGCTGGGCCATGGACCTGCGTGACGCATTCGACCGCTACCTCGGCGCCGGACGCCCCGCGTACCTCGACAAGCGCAGGATCACCATTCCCGAAGCCATCGGGCTGATCCACCAGTGCGGTGGAATCGCGGTGCTGGCGCATCCCGGGCCGGACGGCAGCCGGGAATATCTCGAAGGACTCGTCCCGATGGGTCTCGACGGAGTCGAGGTCATTCACCCTTCACATTCGGCCGAAGATCGCGCGCGGCTACTGGCGCTGGCGAAGCATTTCAACCTGGTGCCGAGCGGAGGCTCTGACTCGCATGGAGCCGCCGATGGTATTCGCGTGATTGGCGCGATGAAGGTGCCGGGCGAATGGCTGGAACTGCAGATGGCTCGAGCCACCGATATTCGAGAGAGGGGAGGGTACGCCTGATGACGGAGCATCGTCCTGTCGCGCTGGTGACTGGAGCCGCGCATCGAGTCGGCCGCGCGCTCGCCATTGGTCTCGCCCGGGAGGGCTACGACATCGCACTCCACTTTCATGCGTCCGCCGACAAGGTCAGCGGTTCGGTTCAGGGAATCGAAGCAGCGGGTGGGAAGGCGACGCTGTTCCAGGCGGATCTCACCGATCCCCACGCTCCGGTGCAGTTGGTGAAGGACGTGGTCGCTCAGTGTCATCGACTCGATGCCGTCGTGAACTCGGCGGCCGTGATGCTGAGGATGCCGCTCGGGGAGATCACGGCTGAAGCGTGGGACTCGGTGTTGAACTTGAACTTGCGCGCTCCGTTTCTCATTGCGCAGGAGGCGGCTCGTCACCTTCCTGATGGTGCGTGCATTGTCAACATCACGGATCTCGCGGCCTTCGAGATCTGGCCACCCTACGTTCCTCACGGCGTCAGCAAGGCGGGCCTGGTGTATGTCACGCGCGCACTGGCTCGACTGATGGCGCCGCGGATTCGCGTGAACGCGATCGCGCCGGGAACGGTTTTGTTGCCGGAGGACTTCAATCCGGAGTTCGCCGCTCACCTGACCGAGACGACGCCGCTCAAGCGCGACGGGACACCCGACGACGTGGTTGGTGCGATGCTGTATCTCTTGCGCGCGCCGTACGTGACGGGTGAGACAATTCTTGTCGACGGCGGACGGCACGTCCGGTCGTGAGCAATACCGCTCCACTTGACGAGGAGCGAAATTACACGAGGGATGTGAGCGGCTCACGTCTCGCGTCTCGCATCGGCCCATCTACCATCACCCATTTCCCGTGACGAACGAGTTCGAGTACGAAGTCATCATCGTCGGAGCGGGACCAGCGGGAATGACCGCGGCGCTCTATGCGGGACGGTCGATGCTGCGCACCGTGGTGCTGGAGCGGGGCGCGCCGGGCGGGGAACTGCTCAACACCGAGATGATCGAGGACTATCCGTGGTTCGAACAGGTGCTCGGATGGGAGCTGGCGCAGAAGTTCGAGAGCCACGCCCGGAAGTTCGGCGCGGAATTCCGCACCGCGGGGGTGACGGCGATCCGGAAAGTCGGCGACAACTTCGAGTGCGTGTGCGACAGCGGCGAGGTCTATCGCGCGCCGGCCGTCATCATCACGGCGGGTGGGACGCCGATCAAGCTGGGCATCCCCGGTGAGGTCGAATACGCCGGCAAGGGCGTGTCGTATTGTGCGATCTGCGACGGCGCGTTCTTCCGCAGCCAGGTCATTGCCGTGGTGGGCGGCGGCGACGCCGCCTGCGAGGAAGCCGACTTCCTCACGCGTTATGCATCCAAGGTGTACCTCATCCACCGCCGCGATGAGTTCCGGGCGTCGAAGATCATCCAGAAGCGCGTGGCCGAGAATCCGAAGATCGAGCCGATACTCGACACCGTTGTCGAGCAGGTGCACGGCGATGCGGAGGGATTGGTGCATCACCTGGCGTTGCGCAACGTGAAGACCGGCGTGCTGTCGGACCTCGCCGCCACCGGGATGTTCGTGTTCATCGGCTTCCGGCCCAACACGGGTATCATCGAGGGACACGTCGATCACGATGCAATGGGGTACCTGCTCACCGATGACAAGATGCAGACGTCCATCCCCGGCCTCTTTGCGGCCGGCGACGTGCGGGTACAACTCACGCGTCAGGTGACGACCGCGGTCGGCGATGCCACGACCGCGGTCGTCACCTGACGCGTGAGTTGTACCCGCAC
>CAMPKM010000290.1 GCA_946887155.1 uncultured Gemmatimonadota bacterium | reverse complement strand
ATCATAAAGCGTCTCGAGCTGCACGCTTGGCGGAAACTGCTCGCGCATCTGCGCCACGAGCGCATTGACGGCGTTCGCGACGGCCACGGTGTTGGTGCCGGGCTGCCGCTGCACGCCGAGTATCATGCCGCGCTTGCCGTTGTACCAGCTCGCGATCTTGTTGTTCTGGACGTCATCGAGCACGTGCGCGATGTCGCCCAGCTTGACCGGCACGCCGTTGCGATAGGTGACGACCAGCTCCCGGAAGCCGGCGGCGTTCTGGAGTTGCCCCGTGGCCTGGACCGTGTATGCGGTATTGGGCCCCCACAGGACGCCGGTCGGCATGTTGACGTTCTGCGACGAAATCGCGTCCGCCACTTCGTCGATCCCGATCTTCTGGTAGGCGAGCTTCATCGGATCGACCTGGATGCGCACCGCGTACTTCTGCGACCCGAAGATCTGCACCTGCGCCACACCGGGCACCATCGAGATCCGCTGCGCCATCATCGTCTCGCCGTACTCGTTGAGCTGCGGCATCGGCAGCTGGTCCGAGGTCAACGCGAAGTACAGGATCGACTGGGCCGCCGGGTTCACCTTGCGCGAGGATGGCGGGAGCATGCCCGGCGGCATGTTCCGGCTCGCCTGGGAGATCGCCGACTGGACGTCCTGCGCGGCGGCGTCGATGTCACGATCGAGCGTGAACTGCATCGTGATGGACGTCGACCCCAGGTTACTGATCGACGTAATGGCATCGATGCCAGCGATCGTCGAGAACTGCTTCTCGAGCGGCGTCGCCACGGCCGAGGCCATCGTTTCCGGACTCGCGCCGGGGAGCGTGGCTTGCACGCTGATGGTCGGGAAGTCGATCGTCGGGAGGTCGCTTACCGGCAACTTCGTGTATGACACCAGGCCGAACACGACGATGCCCAGCATAACGAGGATCGTGGCGACGGGACGCTTGATGAACGGATCGGAGAGGCTCACTTCTCGCTCCCTCCGGCATCGACCGCGCTCCGGATCTCGATCCGGCTGCCGTTGGCCAGCCGCGATTGCCCGTTGACCACTACGCGTTCGCCGGCCGAGATGCCCTGGACGATGGTCGTCATGTCACCAACCGGCCGTCCCGCCTGCACAGTGCGCAAGGTGACGGTGTTGCTCGTATCGACAACAAAGACCGTCGCCCCGGTCTGCCCCGCCATCAGTGCACGGGTGGGGACGACGACTGTGTTAGGCTCGACCGCCAGGTGAGCCGTGACCCTGACGTATTCGCCCGGCCAGAGATGATTCGCGACATTCGCGAACTGGGCCTTCGCCATGACGGTCCCGGTCAGCGAATCAATCGCATTGTCGATGAAGGAGAGCGCCCCGACATCGTCCATGGTGACGCCATCGGACCGCGCGACGCTGACCCGCACCCTGCCCGCACCCGAGCGTTCGCGCAGCGACGCAAAGTCCTTCTGCGAAACAGGGAACCGCACCAGGATGGGCTGAAGCTGGTTGATCACGACCAGTGGGGACCCGCCTGGCCTGACAACGTTACCTTCTCGCACGAGCAGGCTGCCGGTCTTGCCCCCGATCGGGGCGGTGATAGTCGAATAGCCGAGGTTGAGTTGCGCCGTCTCGACCGCGGCGCTATCGGCGACGAGCGTGGCCCGCAGCGACGCCGCATTCGATTCGGCCTGGTCGGCCTGCGCCCGCGTCACGTAATCCTTCGCGACCAGCGCGCGATAACGTTCCGCGTCGCGCCGCGCGTTCGTTGCCAGCGCGTCGTCGCGCGCCAGGGCGGCCTGCGCCTGCCGCAGCGCGGTTTCGAACGGTCGCGGATCGATGCGGAACAGCACCTGGCCTTTCGTGACGGCATCTCCCTCACGGAACGCGACGTTCGTCAGCAGGCCGCCGACCTGCGCCTCGACGGAAACGGTCTGCATGGGCTCGACGACGCCATTTGCGCTCAGCTCGAGCGGCGCGGCAATGGCGGTCGCGGTCGCGACTTCGACCGGCACCGCCGGCGCCTGTTTCGTTTCCGCGCTTTCGCCCTTCGAGCAGGCCACAGTGGCAACGGCCGCCATAACGAGGCGCAAGGCGGTGAGCGATCTCCACCCGGAGTTGATCAACGTCATTTGCGTGATACAGGGTCGCGGGAGAGGAACGGCTCTCCGTGAATGCCAAGTGTGCCGACGTCGTGCGAGAGTTGAGCGAGCGCTTGTCGCCACTGCCACTGAGTCTGGATCGATTGTGCACGCGCGGCGGCGAGCGCCGATTGCGCGACGAGGAGGTCGACGATCGTGCCGACCCCCTCGCGATACCGTCCCGCGGCGACCTGCTCGGACTGTTCCGCCGCGGCGAGAAGCTCCTCGGCCGTCCTCAGCCGTCGCATCGCCGTCTGTAGTCCGGTATGCGCAGTCACCACCTGTAGCGCCACCTGCTGCCGCAGCGCGTCGCTTCGTGCTTGCGCGCCGACGACGTCGGCTTCCGCGGCATGAACGCGATACCTGTTCGCCCAGCCCGTGAACACCGGCATCTGCAGACCAATGTTCAGCGTGTAGTTGCGGCCCGACGTGCCAATCACGCTCGACGAGGTATAACCGCCACTCGAGCTCAACGCGAGCGCGGGCCTCATTGCCGCGCGTGCCACGCGAGCCGCGGCACTTGCCGAGAGCACAACCTCGCGAGTCGCGGCGAGGTCCGGCCGCGACGCTTCCGCCAGCGCGATCAGGGAATCAACTGCCATCGTCACCATCATCGCTGAATCCAACGGCGCGATCGTCGGACTGTTGAATTGCGTCGTGGCCGGGAGTCCCATGGCCACCGCGACCACGCTCCGGGACACGGCGAGCTCGCCGTCGATCGTCTCCAGGTCGAGCTGTGCCTGCGCGAGGGCCGTTTTCGCCTGGAGTTCGTCAGCGATGGTCGCCAACCCGACCTCGTGTCGTTCCTGCGCCGCTCTCAGGTTGGCTTCCGCCTCGGTCACAGCGGCCTGCTGCGCCTCTCGCAGCGCGCGGGTGCCGAGGTACTCGTAGACCGAGGACGAGGTGGCAAGGATGGTGTTCTGGATGTTCACGTTATGCGACAGACTGGCCGCCAGCGCCGTACGCCGGGCGAAGTCGATCCGGCCGGAGCGGCCACCGAAGTCGAGTACCAGGTATGACAGCGTCGCCACGGGCCCGAACAGCGTCCGTTCTTCGGCGGGGCGGAGCGAGCTCGCGAGTGACAGCGTGCGCGACGTCGCGACCCCCGCGGTCACGGTGGGCATCAACTCGCCGCGCGCCGCGCCATAATCATCGGCCGCCCCGACCGCTGACGCCCAGGATTGTCGCGTCACCGGGTTGTTCTGCAGGGCGAGGTCGACGACCTGCGCGAGCGTCAACGACTGGAGGTCGGGAACGTCGGGAACGGCGGCGACCGGAGTCGACGGCATACGCGGAATGGTGACTGGGGCGGGCGCGTAACTCGCGGGTGTGGCCGGAACGATCGGGTTTCCCCCGACTTGGGGCGGACGAGGCGCGCACGCGCCCACGGCACCGAGCAGCGCTAGCGCCATCACAGTGCGCGATGGGGAAGGGAACGACAGGATCATCGGGGCTGGCTGGTTGTCGGGCGGACGAGCGCACGATACCGCTCGCGCTGTGTGGCGTGAGAAAGGCGCTGAAGCCGCCTTCCCTTATATACGGGCGGGTACCGGAAAGTATTTGGTGGGTACGCATACGGCCTGTTTCCGGGCCACCGAGCGGGTATTCCTGATTGGCGCGGGGGTCGGAGGAACACCCAGTCTCCGCGTACGAGCGGCAAAATTTCCGCTCGACTCGGGACCAAACAACAGTTTGTCAGGCGCCGGTGTCGGCGGGGGGCATCACGTGGTCTGTCGGCCGCAGGTCATGGAGAGCCACACGCATGATCGGACCAACCGGCGCTGGAAGGTCTCCCAATGAGCGAAACGCCATCGTCAGGCAGTAATCGCTCAGCACGTCCATGTCGGCGTTTTGCACGTCGTCCAGGGTGTATCGACCATCCAGGAACGCATGCTTCGAGAACCGGTGCGGCGTGTGCCAGCAGTGAATATGAGCATGCGTCCGCGTCGGATCCTGCCCCGTGTTCGATCCATCGAGCATCGTGGTGCGCGCTGCGTCCGGTGCGCAGTGGTTGACCGCAACCTCGCCGCCGTAGAGCAACGCGACCTCGCGGTACCACCCAGGCCACTGCCCGTTGTCCGTGGTGAAGCAGTTGGCAAGGATGTGCCTGGTCACCAGCTCGCTGATGGCGCTTACGCGGCGCACGAGCGCTGTGGGTCCGTACCACGTGGACCCGACGTTGACCATCCCCCGGTGCTCGAACCCGAATGCCGCTGAGATGTCGCACAGGCGCTGACGAACATCGTCGTCGTTCGAATAGCCGCCGCTGCCGAAGACAAAACCCTCGGGATGGAAGTCATTCCACGCCGGAGTCAGGAACGTATCGACATCGGTTCGCAGGATATGTGAGTATCGGTCGAGCTGCCCGGCGCCCGCTCCATTCAGGCACGCAATGGAGTTGATGTAGCGGTAGTCCTTCCATTCCGGATCGTTATGCACGGCGCGCTGTGGAATCCTGACCACGTCGGGTGGAAGCTGCGCCAGGACGTGCTCGGGACCCATCATTACGAGGTCTGTGTCGGGGCTCTGGACGTGTAACAACGACTGGCGCAGTGCGAGCGACTGCTGGAT
>CAMPKM010000289.1 GCA_946887155.1 uncultured Gemmatimonadota bacterium | reverse complement strand
GATTCCCGATTCCCGATTCCCGATTCCCGATTCCCGATTCCCGATTCAATGCCCTCCCTTCGCACCGCCACCTTCACCGAGAGCGTCATTCGCGAGATGACGCGCGTCGCGCACCAGCACGGCGCCATCAACCTCGCGCAGGGATTCCCCGACTTCGCCATGCCCGCGCCGATGAAAGACGCCGCGGCGGCGGCGATCCATGGGGACGTCAATCAGTACGCGATCACGTGGGGCTCGCCATCGCTCCGGCTGGCGATCGCCGAGAAGTACCGGCGGTGGTACGACTTCCCGGTCGACACCGAGACCGAAATCACGGTCACGTGCGGAGCCACCGAGGCGATGGCGTCGGTGTTCCTGGCGCTGATCGATCCCGAAGATGAAGTCATCGTCTTCGAGCCGTTTTACGAGAATTATGGACCCGACGCCATCCTCGCGGGCGCGAAGCCGGTCTTCGTGGCGCTCGAACCACCGGACTGGCGGTTCGATCCGGATGCGCTCGCAGCCGCGTTCACGTCGCGCACCAGGGCGATCATCGTCAACACCCCGCACAATCCCACGGGCCGCGTCTTCTCGCGCGAGGAACTGAACACGATCGCCGAGCTGTGCGTGGCGAACGATGTCTGGGCGTTCACGGACGAGATCTACGAGCACATTCGTTATGCAGGCAACCACCACCTGCTGGCCGGTTTTCCGGGCATGCGCGAGCGGACTGTCACGATCTCCGGGCTGTCGAAGACTTTCAGCTGCACCGGCTGGCGGCTCGGCCACGTGATCGCACCGCCAACCGAATCGGTCGCCATTCGCAAGATCCACGACTTTCTGACGGTGGGCGCCCCGGCGCCACTGCAGGAAGCCGGTGCGGTCGGACTGGCGTTCGGTCCCGAGTACTACAATCAGATGGCGCTCGACTATCGCGAGCGGCGCGAGATGCTCTGCTCGGCCCTGTCCGAGGCGGGATTCAGGTTCTCGGTCCCCGAAGGCGCCTATTACGTGCTCGCCGACTTCTCGGACCTGAGCACGTCCAGCGACCGGGACTTCGCGTTATGGCTGGCGAAGGACGCCGGCATCGCGACCGTACCGGGTTCCAGCTTCCACGCCACGCCGGGCCGAGGCAGCAACTATGTGCGGTTCGCGTTCTGCAAGAAGCGCGAGACCCTGGAACGGGCAGCCGAGCGAATTCTCGCTATCAGATCGCTCGTTTAGCGTACCGACAAGCAAAAGGGCTGGTGCTTCCTCACGACCTCACGACCTCACGGTCATCAACAGACTCCTCGCCCATTCCCGTCTCGAACGTCTTGTTCAGGCACTCGGCGATGAACCGCTGCGGCGACATCGGGCGGGCAAAATAATAGCCCTGGCCTAACGTGCACCCCAGCGTGCGCAGGCCATCCCGCTGCTCCGGCCGCTCGATCCCCTCGGCCACCGTCTCGATCTGCAGCGTCCGGCCGAGCGCGATGATCGCCCGGGCGAGCACGGGATCGGCATTCTCGATGCCGACCGCCTCCACGAACGAGCGGTCGATCTTGAGGACGTCGATCGGGAACTGCTGCAGGTAGCCTAACGACGAATACCCGGTCCCGAAGTCGTCGATCGCCAGGTTGAGCCCCAGCCCCTTGAGCGCGCGCAGCCGTTCCAGCGTCGCGCCGGAGCGGTGCATGAGGACGCTCTCGGTGATCTCCAGCGTCAGCGCCCACGGCTCCAGGCCGGAATCGCTCAGCGCGACGCGCACGTCGTCGAGCAGCGATGCTTCCTGGAAATGGCGAGCGGACAGGTTGACGCTCATCTGCAGCGGCCGGCGGCCGCGGTAGTGCACGCGCCAGTCGCGCGCCCGCTGGCACGCCTCGCGCAGCACCCAGCGGCCGAGCGGGATGATCAGGCCCGTCTCCTCGGCCAGTTCCACGAAGCGCGACGGCGGAACATACCCGCGGGTCGGGTGCTTCCACCGCAGCAGCGCCTCGGCACCGTGCACTTCGCCCGTCACCAGGTTGACGATGGGCTGGTACTCGATCTCGAACTCGCCGCGCTCCACCGCCCCGCGCAGGTCGACCTCGAGCTCGAGGTTCTCCATCATCTCGTTATGCATCGACGGTTCGTAGATCGCGAAGTGCCCCTTGCGGCGGCTCTTGGCGAAATACATCGCCAGGTCGGCGTTGCGCAGCACGTCGTCGGGCGAGTCGCCCATCTGCATCGACGCGATGCCGATGCTGACGCCGACGAACACCTCGCGGCGGTTGAGGTTGAACGGCGCGCTGACCGCCGACGAGATGCGCTCGGCCACGACCTGCACGTCCGTCATGCCGTCCACGTCCTCGAGCAACACCGCGAACTCGTCGCCGCCGAGTCGGGCGATCGTGTCGCCCGGGCGCACGCAGGTCAGCAGGCGGGAAGCGGTCGCCACCAGCAGCTCGTCGCCCACCGCATGACCGAGCGAGTCGTTCACCTTCTTGAAGTCGTCGAGGTCGAGGAACAGCACCGCCGACGGGTGGCGGCCGCGCGGCACGCGCGCCACGGTATGCCCGACCCGGTTCAGGAACAGCGCCCGGTTGGCGAGGCGCGTCAGTTCATCGTGGAACGCCTGGTGCGCCAGCTTCGACTGCAGCGTCCGCCGCTCCGAAACGTCCCGGGTGTTGACCACGAAGCCAGAGACGGTCGGTTCGGCTAGCAGGTTGGTCCCGGTATTTTCGGTCCAGCATAACGAGCCGTCGGTGCGGAGTAGTCTCCAGTCCTGCACGCCCGGCACCCCGTCATCCGATTCGTGCAGTTCGAGGAAGAACCGGTTGGCCAGCGTGCGGTCGTCGGGGTGCACGTGGTTGATGAGCTTCGTGCCGACGAGGTCGCGCGCGTGCAGGCCGAGGACCTTCCGCGCCGACGGGCTTGCATAACGAATCGTGGTGTCCGCCTCGACGATCAGGATCACGTCGGACGAGTTCTGGACCAGCGACCGGAAGCGCGCTTCGCTCATGGCGAGCGTGGCCACGTCGTCCTTCACCGACGCCACGCGCCGCACCAGCACCAGGAGCACCATGGACGCCGCGATGAATGCGGCGGCGCTCAGCAGGTTCCGGGCGTTGGTTTGCGACAGGAAGATGATGCAGGCCACGCCGATGCTGAGCGCCGGCAGGCTGCCTTCCGGTAACGTCGCCAGGATGCGCGCCGCCGGACTCCGCTCGAACATGTCTGGCGGCTCCGCGCGCGCCGGAGTGGCCCTCTTCCAAAGGACACGCGACAGGAACGAACCACTCTTGTAGCGGCGGTGTGTCTGCGAAGGAGGCAAGCGGGTGCGGTTTTCTATTTATGGGATTGAGCAGTACGCCCCGGCCTCGCGCTGATCAGGCGCGTTCCGTGGAGGTTCGATCCCGAACCCGGCGCTCCCACGCGCCGACCTGCATCGAACGACGCGCCTGATGGCCCCGGGTCACGACTTACGCGGGCCTGTTTCGGGCTCTATTCGGTCCATATATTGTGCGTGCCGATTCTGACCACTCCCGGACCCGCTGTATGACGCGCGAGATCACCACCCCGGACGAACTGCCCGATGAAGGAACGGTCGAGCTGACCCTGCGTCCGCAGCGGCTGGCGGAGTTCATCGGCCAGGAAAAGGTCAGGGAGAACCTCCGGATCTGCATCGAAGCCGCGCTCTCCAGGCGCGAGCCCCTCGACCATACGCTGTTTTTCGGACCGCCGGGACTTGGCAAGACGACGCTCGCCGAGCTGATGGCGCGGGAACTGGGCGTGAATATCCGCGCCACGTCCGGACCTGCGCTCGAAAAGCCGGCGGACCTCGTCGGCACGCTCACCAACCTGCGCGAAGGCGACATCCTGTTCATCGATGAGATCCACCGGCTCCGGCCGGTGATCGAGGAATTCCTCTATCCGGCCATGGAAGACTTCCGGATCGACATCCGGCTGTCCGAGGGTCCCCGCGCCCAGACGATAACCATGCCGGTCGAGAAGTTCGCGCTGATCGGCGCCACCACACGGTTAGGCATGCTGACGCCGCCGATGCGCGCGCGTTTCGGCATCGTGCAGCGGCTCAACTACTACCCGGTGGAAGACCTCGACCTGATCGTCAAGCGCACCGCCGACGTGCTGAAGGTCGCCATCGACAACGACGGCAGCCTGGAGATCGCCCGGCGCTCGCGCGGCACGCCGCGCATCGCCAACCGGTTGCTGCGCCGCATCCGTGACTACGCCCAGGTGCGCGCCGACGGACGCATAACGAAGGCGGTGGCCGAGCAGATGCTGCAGATGCTCGACGTCGCGGGCAGCCTGACCTTTGTGACCCCGAACCGGCTATCGGTGCTGGTGAACAACGGAGCCATCACTGCCGACGCCTTTGGTATCAACGCGGGCAATTTTATCGACGACACAGTCGTCACCGCCCCGACAAATCTGGGTACCATCACCGCCAATGCGATCAGCCTGCTGTCCAGCAACAACATCGTCGTTGGCGCCAATCTGGCCACGCCGGGTGATTTCTCGGCCGTAGCGACTGGTACGATCAACCTTGGCAACATCACCGCTGGCGACGTCATCGGCATGCAGGGCGCTGCGCTGCAGCTCGGCAACCTGACGTCCGGCAACCATGTCAATCTCACATCGACCTCGGGCGCGATCAATGCAGGCGTGATAACCGCCGCCAATTTCGTCGCCATGACGGCAGCAAACGGGCTGACCCTCTCTGCCGTG
>CAMPKM010000288.1 GCA_946887155.1 uncultured Gemmatimonadota bacterium | reverse complement strand
CGAACGGCCGGCCGTTCTGCGCGACTACGCACACACGCCCGATGCGCTCGACCGGGCACTCGATGCCGTTCGATCGTTCCTCGCCGGACGCCTCATCGTCGTCTTCGGCTGCGGTGGCGACCGCGATCGCGGCAAGCGGCCGCAAATGGGAGCCATCGCCGAAGCGCGCGCCGATCACGTAATTGTGACGAGCGATAACCCGCGCACAGAGGATCCCGAGCGGATCCTCGACGACATCGAAGCCGGCATGCGTCGCACGAATCACGAGCGTATCGAGGACCGGCGCGCCGCGATCGCCCGGGCCCTCGAGCTGGCGGCGCCCGATGACATGGTGCTGCTGGCGGGCAAGGGACACGAGACGTACCAGATCCGCGGAACCGTGTCGCATCCGTTCGATGAAGCGGTCATCGTGCGCGAACTCGCCGGCCAGGGAGCCGCTTAGATGATGCACTGGTCGCTCGACCGGCTCGCCCTGGCGCTGCAGCCCGACCTGCAGCCCTCGGCCGTTCCCTCCGGTCAGGGCGCGCTGGCCAGCGTGTCCACGGACACCCGCACCCTGGCCCGCGGCGACATCTTCGTAGCCCTTCGCGGTGAGCGGTTCGACGGTCATGCCTTCCTGCGGCAGGCCGTCTCGTCAGGCGCCGCGGCCGTGGTGGTCGACGATGCGCAGCGCGCGGCCGGACTTGGCGTACCGGCATTTGTCGTTGCCGACACGACGCGCGCGCTCGGATCGTTAGGTTCGTGGTGGCGCTCGACGTGGGGCGGGACGGTCGTGGCGGTCGCCGGCTCCAACGGCAAGACGACCACCAAGGAGTTGATTCGCGCCGCACTCGGCGCGTCGCTGGATGTGTATGCGACGAGCGGGAACCTCAATAACCAGGTCGGCGTGCCACTCACGCTGCTCCGCATGCCGATGACTACCGGCGTGGCGGTGATCGAGGTCGGTACCAGCTTGCCCGGCGAAGTCGACATCTTGCGGCGCATCGTGAAGCCCGATGTCGCCATCGTGACGTCGATTGGTGAGGAGCATCTCGAGGGGCTCGGTTCGCTCGAGGGCGTCCTCAATGAAGAAGCCGCGATCTACGACGGCGTAGCGCTCGGCATCGCTCCATCGTACCAGCCGGAGGTTGCTCGCTCCGCGCGCCCGCGCGCCCGCCAGGTCATCGAAGCCGGTCTCGACGCCGGTGATGTTCGCCCCGACCAGTGGGGCATGGGCAATGACGGACGTGGCTGGGCCACGTTCGGCGACGCGAAACTCGTGATGCAGGTGCCGGGCGCGCACAACCTGCGGAACGCGATGTTGGCCATGGCGGTCGCTCGTGCGTGCGGAGTGCCCGACCGCGACGCGATCGCTGCCATATCCGGTGTGGAGCCGCTGGCCATGCGCGGTCGCTGGGCGAGTGTCGGGGGACTGACGCTGATCAACGACGCGTACAACGCCAACCCGTCCTCGATGCGGGAAGCCATTACCCTGCTCGATTCGCTCGATGCGAGCCGACCACGCGTGCTGGTACTGGGCACGATGCGCGAGCTCGGACCCCAGGCCGCGGCGCTCCATGACGAGATCGCGTCACGCGCACTCTCGTCAGGCGCGACCATCGTGGCCGGTATCGGTGATTTCGTCGCGCCGCTGGCCAGTCGCAAGGATGAGCGGGTCATTGTGGCGCCGGATGTTCCCGATCTCTGGCCATTGCTCGCGCCCCGTCTTCCCCGCAATGCTATCGTTATGCTGAAAGCATCCAGAGGTGTTAAGCTTGAGCGCATGGTGCCGCTCCTGGAGCAATGGGCCTCACAATGAGGCGCGTCCGACGCCCGTTCATCTGACATCCGCCTTCCGCCATCCGCCTTCGTGCTTCACTGGCTCCTTTCCCCGCTGCAGGACAACATCCCGACGCTGAGGTTGATCAACTACCTCGCGTTCCGGGGAGCCGGTGCCGCGGTGACGGCGCTCCTGCTGTCGTTCCTGGTCGGACCCGTCATCATCCGGAAACTGCGCGCGATGAAGGTCCAGCAGGGCGTGAGGCAGGGAACGCCGGAATCACACCAGGGGAAAGCCGCGACGCCAACGATGGGCGGGTTGATCCTGCTGGCGTCGGGCATCATTCCCGCGCTCCTCTGGACGCGTCTCGACAATCCGTATGTCATCGTCACGCTCATCGTCACCATCTGGATGGGCGGGATCGGATTCCTCGACGACTATCTCAAGCTCAAGCAGAAGCGTGAGGGACGGGTCGTCGACGGACTGGTCGAGCGCTACAAGCTCGCCGGTCAGATCACCATTGGCCTGATGGTCGGAATCCTGCTCTGGCAGGTGCCCTTGTCGACGTTGCCGGGCGCATCGACCTCGGTACCGTTCTTCAAGTACATCCTCATCGTGCCGGCGTGGACGGCGATCGAGTTCCTGTACGTCGGATGGGTCACCTTCATCCTGACTGGCGTCAGCAACTCGGTGAACCTGACGGATGGACTGGACGGTCTCTCGTCAGGTCTTTCGGCCATCGCGCTGGTCACGTTCGGGTTGTTCGCCTACGTCATGGGTCGGACCGATGCCAGCAGTTACCTGCAACTGTTCTACCTACCGGGCGCCGGTGAACTGGCGGTTCTCTGCCTGGCGCTCGCGGGCGCCTGCGTCGGATTCCTCTGGTTCAATGCGCACCCCGCCGAGGTGTTCATGGGCGACACCGGGTCACTGGCCCTCGGTGGCGCCATCGGGGCGATTGCGATCCTGTTGAAGTCCGAGTTTCTCCTGCTCTTCATTGGCGGCGTCTTTGTCGCCGAGACGGTTTCCGTCATCCTGCAGCGGCTGACGTTCAAGTATCGCAAGAAGCGGTACGGCGTCGAACACGCACGCAAACACAGGCTGTTCCTCAAGGCTCCGCTTCATCATCATTTCGAAATGAAGGGATGGCCGGAGACCAAGGTCGTCGTCCGATTCTGGATCCTCGGCATTTTCTGCGCGTTCGTGGCACTGACAACTCTCAAGTTGCGATGATCGATCTCTGGCGGCGCGGTGAGGTAGCGGTGATCGGGCTGGGACGCAGCGGAGACGCCGCGTCGCGATTGCTGCGCTCGAAGCAGGCCCCGGTCTACGCGTCCGACAGCGGCAAGTCGCCCGCGATCGAGACGGTCGCCAACGGACTGCGTGGCGTTGGAGCCGACGTGCAGGTCGGCGGGCACGATCTCGCCCGTATCGCGCGCGCGGCGCTCGTGGTCACCAGTCCTGGTGTGCCGACCGACGGTGCGGCGCTGGCCGCGGCGCTGCATTCCAACGTCCCGATCATCAGCGAAATCGAACTGGCGTTATCGATGATGCCGGGGATCCGCTACATCGCCGTCACCGGTACCAACGGCAAAACGACGGTGACATCGATCATCGGCCATCTCCTGCGAAGCCTTGGCTTGGAAACGGAGGTGGCCGGGAACATCGGGCGACCGCTCAGCGCGGTGGCGATGCACGTGCGGGCCCCCGAATGGATCGCGCTCGAAATCTCCTCGTACCAGTTGCACGACACGCCGTCCATCGCCCCCACGGTTGGCGTGCTGACCAACCTCTCGCCCGATCATCTCGACCGGTACGCCGACGTCGACGCGTACTATCGCGACAAGGCGCTGCTCTTCCGGAATGCCACGTCCGAGTCGAGGTGGGTGGTGAACGCCGATGATCCGGCCTCGGTCGAACTCGCGCGCGGCGCGGCGGGCTATAACCTGCGTTTCAGCGGTGAGGGGCGGCTGAGCGATGCGTTCTACGATCGCCAGCACGGCGCCCTCATCATGCTCGACGAACCGCTGCTGCGCCGCGCCGAGCTGCCGTTGTTAGGCGATCACAACGTGGGGAATGCGCTGGCGGCCGCCCTCGCCGTTGCCTGCGCCGACACCGCGCACACCTCGATCAATGCCCGCCGGCGGATCGCCGCCGGTCTTCGTAGCCTGGCGCCCCTCGCGCACCGGCTCGAAACGGTCGCCGAAACCAACGGTGTCTTGTGGATCAATGATTCGAAGGCGACGAACGTGGCGGCGGCGAAGGTCGGCATTGCCGCCATGACCCGTCCCACTGTCCTGTTGCTCGGTGGCCGCCACGCTGGCGAACCATACACCGACCTGGCGGAACCCATTCGCCGTCGATGCAAGACCGTGCTCGCCTACGGCGAGTCGGCGGATCTGATCCTGCGTGACCTGGCGAGCGTGGTCCCGGTGCAGAAAGTGCCTGGCACGTTCACCGATGTCATCGACCGGGCGCGCGAGCTGGCCACGGGGGGAGACTGCGTGCTGCTGTCGCCCGCTTGCAAGAGCTTCGACATGTTCACCGACTATGAGGATCGCGGGCGGACGTTCACGAAGCTCGTTCGCGACGGAGTACGGCCATGACCGCAATCGCGCCGCAACCGCGCGACCGGTGGGCAATGAGCGTCGAGGCCCGCGCCCTCGTCGTGCTCACGGCCGCGCTGACGGTGTTCGGGCTTTCGTTTCTTTATAGCGCCAGCGCCATCGTCGCCATGCAGGCCGACCAGGCCAGCTGGTTCTTCGTCAGTCGTCAGGCACTCGGCGTCGTGGCAGGCATCGTCGTGTTTGCCGCGGCCGCCAAGATCGACGCCGAACGGCTCCGGAAGTTCGCCTGGCCGATCATGATCCTGACGCTGATCCTGATGCTGATCACGGTGCTGCCGTTCACGACATCCGTTGCGCCGGTTCACGGC
>CAMPKM010000287.1 GCA_946887155.1 uncultured Gemmatimonadota bacterium | reverse complement strand
CACCTGGATGGTAATGGCAGGCGGCGCCTCTTCCGCCCACCCGCCGCCGAGCGCCCCCGACCCGGCCCTCACCCTCACCAAGCCCCCCCGCAACAGCGACGCCGCCCAGGATGACACGATCGAGGCCAGCGTCGAGGCCATGCAGTTCAAGTCGTCAGGCAGGTGCCGGATGGTCGCTGCCGTCGGGTGCATGGTGGAACGTCATGCCACCGAGCTCCGCGAGTCGCTCCCCGAGGTCGACGTTTTCCTGGGCACGCGCGACACCGACCGGTTGATCAGCGAAGTCGCGTCGCGCGGACTGTTCGACGACGCGCCGGTGCTCGTGCACCCGGGCGTACGACTCTACGCCGGTGACCTGCCGCACGTCCGCTACCTCAAGATCAGCGAAGGCTGCGACCACGGATGCGCGTTCTGCGCAATTCCCCTGATGCGTGGCAAGCACCGCTCGTTCGCGCTCGATGACGTCGTCCGGGAAGCGCAACTGCTGGAGCTCCAGGGCGCGCGCGAGGTGAACCTCGTCGCGCAGGACCTGGCCCACTACGGCCGCGACGTCCGTGACGGGCGCGGTCTGTCGGAGCTGCTCGAAGCACTCGTCGCCGAGACAAGCATCCCGTGGTTCCGGTTGTTGTACATCTACAGCGCCGGCCTTACACCGCGCGTGCTCGACCTGATCGCGCGTGAACCGAGACTCGTCAGGTACCTCGACATCCCCATGCAGCATGCGTCAGACGCCGTGCTCGCGCGCATGCGACGCCCGGAGCGACAGGCGCGGCAGCGAGAGAAACTCCGTGCGATCAGGGATGCCATCCCTGGTGTGGCCATCCGCTCCACGGTCATCGTTGGTTTTCCCGGGGAAACGGACGGCGATTTCCAGCAACTGGTCGACTTCCTGGAAGAGGTACAGCTCGATCGAGTGGGCGTGTTCACCTACTCGCCGCAGGAGGGCACCCGAGCCTTCGACCTGCCTGACGACGTACCCGACGAGGTGAAGCGCGAGCGGCTCGAACGCGTCATGGAGGTGCAGCGGGCGGTGACCGCCGAGCGCTACGAACGGCTGCTTGGTGCCACGGTGACAGCCATGGTGGATCGAGTCGGTGGGGATGGCATCGTCGCGCGGACGCAGGCGCAGGCTGACGACATCGACGGCGTGACATATGTACACTCGACCGCGAGCGACGGACCACGGGCGTCCGGGTCGGTCAGGCCGGGCGATCTGGTGGAAGTGCGCCTGCAGAGCGTGATCAACGACCATGACTTCGAGGCGACACTCGTCAGGCACGTGAGCTCGGCGCCAGCCAGGAGTACAGTCGAGAAGCCACGTGCCTTGCCGGTCATGTCCACGGTCGGCGCCTTCGGTCGCTGAGATGATGCGCGCCGCCAGGCTCCGGCTCGGTTTCCTGGCGACCGTCGGCGCGTTCTCGCTGACAGCGGCCGGCGCCAATCAGGGTTCACCGTCGAGTCGACCGGTTCGCGTCCTCCTCGGGGGCGCCCGGACAGAGGTCCCGTTGCCAGCCGCGGGCGCATGGCGGCTGATCGATCCCGCCTCACGACGCGTTGTCGCCAGCGCCGATACGACGCGCCAGTGGTCGGTACAGCGCGAAGGTCGCCGGGTCAGGGCCATCAACGCCGACGCACCGGCCTCGCCGTGGGTCGAACGCTCGCTCGTCTTCGAGCTGACGAGCGGCGCTGAGGTGACGTGGCAACAGAAGGCCTATCGCGGCGCACTGATGTTCGTGGCGAGCGATTCGGCCATCCTGGTCGTCAACCGGCTGGACGTCGAGGATTACCTGCGCGGCGTACTGCCGCTCGAAATCGGTGCGCGCCTCACCAGCGACCACGCCGCCGTCGAAGCGCAGGCGGTCGCGGCGCGCAGCTTCACCTACACCCGGATGCTGGCAAGCGGGACGCGTGATTTCGACGTGCGCGCCACCGAAAGCGACCAGGTCTACGGCGGCACGTCGGTCGAGACGTTCTGGGGCGACCTCGCGGTGGCGGCCACCGCTGGCTGGGTACTCAGCTATCGCGGGCAGGTCGTGACGGGCCCGTATCACTCCGCGTGCGGTGGATCGACCGCCCTGCCCAGCGACGTGTGGAGAGGTGGGCAGGACGGCTTTCTTCAAAGCGTGGACGACACGTCTCCGCAAACGGGGCGCCCGTGGTGCGATCTCGCGCCGAGGGCGCAGTGGGAGCGGCGATTTTCCTCCACCGACCTGGCGAACGCGATTGCTCGACAGGCGCCCGCCTACACCACGGTACCGGCAGGCGCCGCACAGTCGATTCGCGACGTGCGTGTCGAGGGGCGCACGACGAGCAACCGGGCGCGAGCGCTGGTCCTCTCGACGGCCGCGGGGGACGTGACGGTGCGTGCGAATGATATCCGGTACGTGTTGCGGTCGCCCGGCGGGGAACTGCTTCCCAGCACCGCCATGTCCGTGACGACGGAGCGCACCGCTACGGGCCAGTTGCAGAGTCTCGTGGTGCGGGGTCGCGGCAATGGGCACGGCGTGGGACTCTGCCAGTGGGGCGCCATCGCGCGTGCCCGGGCCGGTGCCGACTTCCGCGCGATCCTCAAGGCATATTATCCGGGCGCGGAAATCACCCGCGCTCCGTAGCCGCGGCCCTCACCCACGTGCATGCCCCCTGACGTTCGGATCGCTGTCGTCGGGACCGGCGCGATCGCGCAGATCGCGCACCTGCCGGTCTTGCGGAAGATGAAGGGCGTCGACCTGGTCGCGTTATGCGACATCGACCGGGCCAAGGCGCGCTCGCTCGCGGACCGCTTCGAGGTGCCGGACGTCTACGTCGACCTCGAGGACCTGTTCGAGGCGGGCAATCTCGACGCGGTGATCATCAGCACGCCGTCGCACCTGCACCAGCCGTACGTGCTCGAGGCCATTGCCGCCGGTGTGGATGTGTTGTGCGAGAGCCCGCTGGCCCTCACCACGCGCGGCGTGCAGACGATACTCGATGCCGCCGCGCGGGCGAAACGAAAAGTGATCGTGGCCAACAGCAATCGCTTCCGGAGCGATGTGCAGGCACTCGATCGTTTCCTGCGCGGCGGTGAACTCGGCACCCTGACCGGTTTTCGTGCCGGGACGTACCAGCAGCATGGCAGCGCCGGCGGGTGGCGCCTGAGCCGCGCCGAAGCCGGCGGTGGGGTTCTCATCGACCTTGGCCTTTCGCTCGTGGACCTCGCGTTATGGCTGGCGGATTATCCGCCGCCGCAGCGGGTCTGGGCGCACATCGACCGTCCGCGCGGCCGGAACTCCGTGGAGGACGCGGCGCTCCTCACGCTCGAATGCGCGAACGGCATGGCCTGCACGTTCGATCTCTCCTGGTCATATGTTGGCGACGATGACCGGTGGTGGTTCGAGTCGATCTCGTCGCGCGGGAGCTCGCGCCTGGCGCCACTGCGGGTCGTCAAGGAACTGAACGGCAAGCCGGTCGACGTCTCGCCGATGGGCGCCGCCGCCCGCGAGAGCACGTTCATCCAGTCGCAGCGAGCGAGCCTGGCCCATTTCGTCGCGGTGTTGCGCGGGGAGTCCGCCTACGAAGCACCGACCGACCAGGTCGTCCTCCACCGCATCATCGAAGCCGCCTACCGATCCGCCGAGGAAAAGTGCGAAGTCAAGCTCTGATTTCAGCCGCGCTGCTGCTCGCCTGCCTGACGAGTCCTGTCTCGTCGCAGGCTGTTGATTCGGCGGGCCCGCCGGGCAGTGAACTGACCGTGTACCTCATGACGATGGGGCAGGGAGACCTGGTCTGGGAGCGGTACGGTCACAACGCGATCGGCATTCGCGATGACCGGGCCGGCACCAACGTCCTCTACAACTGGGGACTGTTCTCCTTCGAGGAGCCAGGATTCATCGGCAACTTCCTGCGGGGCGAGAACATGTACTGGATGGGCGGCCAGGACTTCGCGTCGACGCTGGCCGAATACCGCATGCGCAACCGGACGGTGGAGGTGCAGGTGCTCAACCTGTCGCCACCACAGCGACTGGCGCTCTACGATTTCATCAAGTTCAATGCACGCGAGGAGAACAAGTACTACCGGTACAACTATTTTCTCGACAATTGCTCGACGCGGGTCCGCGACGCGCTCGACAGTGTGTTAGGCGGCGCCATCCGCCAGCGGACGGATACGCTCCAGACGGGTTTCACCCTTCGGTTCCATGCGCTCCGGTTGATGGCGGGACTTCCCCTGACCACGGTGGGAGTCAACATCGCGCTCGGCAGCCCGACGGACCGACCGATCACGGCCTGGGAGGAGATGTTCATCCCGATGAAGTTGCGGGACTGGGTCCGGGAGATCCGTGTGCCTGACGATTCCGGACGCATGGTGCCGCTGGTGATGTCGGAACGCGTGTTGTTCGAGGCGCAGCGCCCCCCCGAGCGGCTCGCGCCTCCGCTGTCGGTGGTTCCGCTGGGCATCATCGGCCTGTTGCTGGCGAGCGGGCTGGCCTGGCTCGGCAAGGGGCGCAAGGGCGCGGTGGGGGCGTCCGTCGTGGCCGGCATCGTGCTTGGGACGTTAGGCATGGTGCTGGCGTTCCTGCGGCTGATGACCGAACACGTGGCCGCGTACGGCAACACCAACATCTTCGTCTACAACCCGCTCTGGTGGATCCTGCTGCTCGCCATGCTCGTCGCCAGGCGGTCCCCGCGAGCCCGCGGCCGCGCCCCAGCTCACGCGAGATCCGATCGGCGC
>CAMPKM010000286.1 GCA_946887155.1 uncultured Gemmatimonadota bacterium | reverse complement strand
CGTGGACCCGCTCCTGAACGCGGAACCGGTGCCCAAGTCCGCCATAGGAAGCGTGAGGTCGTGAGGTCGTGAGATCGAACCCTCACGACTTCACGACCTCACGACTCACGACCTCACGACCTCACGACTTCACGACCTCACGCATCTCGCATGTCCGACGCCGCACGAGCCATCGAAGAAGCCAGAAACACCGAAGGCGTTCCGGGGCGCAGGTTCCTGGACCCCAAGGTGCTCGCGCGCATCGACGACCTGGAACTCGTCGCGCGGTTTGTCGTCGAGGGATTCATCTCGGGACTGCACCGGTCGCCGCACCTCGGCTTCTCCACCGATTTCGCCGAACATCGCCAGTACATGCCCGGTGACGATACCAGGCACCTCGACTGGAAGCTGTTTGCGCGAACCGATCGACTCTACCTCAAGCAATTCGAAGCCGACACCAACTCCAATTTCATCGTCATCCTCGATGTGTCGGCGTCCATGGGATATGGCACGAGCGGCCTGACCAAGATCGAGTACGCGAAGTACCTCGGCGCTTGCCTTGCGTACTTCTCGCATCGCCAGCGCGATCGCGTCGGCCTGGTGACGGTCGACAGTGACATCGTCGACATCGTGCCACCGTCGGCCAAGCACCTGAACCAGGTGCTTCACGGGCTCGATCGCGCGGTCGCCAAGGGGCGCGGTTCGCTGGCGGTGCCGCTGCTCAAAGTGTCGGAGAGCCAGCACCGCCGCAGCATCCTGCTCATCCTGTCCGACCTGTACGAGCCGGCCGACAAGATCCGCGACGCGCTGGGACCGCTGCGCGATGCGGGGCACGACGTCGTCGTCATGCACCTGCTCGACCCGGCGGAGCTGAACTTCACCTTCGATGCGGCGGGGACGTTCGAGGACCTCGAAAGCGGCGAACGGATCCCGGTGGTTCCGGGCCGCCTGCGCACGCGCTACACCGAGCTCATTCGCGACCACCTGACCGCGGTCGAAAAGCTCCTGGGTGAGGGACGCGTGGACTACATGATGGTGGACACGTCCAAGCCCGTCGACGAAATCCTCTTCCAGTACCTGCTGCGCCGCGAGCGCATGCAGTCGGTGCGTTAGGCCATGTCATTTCTTGCCCCCCTGTTCGCGGTCGGGCTGGCGGCCCTGGCGATTCCCATCCTGGTGCACCTCGTGCACAAGGAGCGGAAGGAAACCACGCCGTTCCCGTCGCTGATGTTCCTGTTGCGGACCCCGTACCAGCACTCGCGGCGCCAGCGCATCCGCGACTGGCTGCTGTTCCTGACGCGGGCGATGGTGTTCATCCTGCTGGTGGCGGCATTCTCCCGCCCCGTGTTCGACCGGCCACCCGCCGCTGGTGCGGCGGCGGCGGGCGGTGGCCGTGAAGTGGTAATCCTGCTCGACCGCTCCTTCAGCATGCAGGTGGGCGACCGCTGGAGCCGCGCCCAGGCCGAAGCCCGGCAGGCCATCGATGCGTTAGGCACGGCCGACCGGGGAACGATCATCCTGTTTGCGGACCAGGCCCGTGTCGTTCGCGAGGAACCTGACGGCCGCCAGGCCCTCCGCGCCGCCATCGATTCGGCGTCGCCGGGCGATGCCGCCACGAAGTATGCGCCCGCACTCATCCTGGCCCGGCGAACACTGGCGGAGTCGTCGCTGCCGAAGAAGGAAGTCATCGTCATCAGCGACTACCAGCGTTCGGGCTGGGACGTAGGCGAGGACGCGCGGCTGGCGTCGGGCACGACGATCACGCCGGTCGACGTCGCTTCCACCGACGTGACGGATCGGGCCGTGCGGGCGGTCGAACTGCGACGCTCGATGGCCGATGGCCGCGAACGCATCACCGTCACCGCTCGCGTCTCGAACGTGGGCCCGGCGGCGAGAGGCATCGAGGCGCGTCTCGAAGTCGCGGGACGTACGGTCGCCACCAACCGCCTCGACCTGGGGGCCGACGCCGGCGGGACGGTGACGTTCGAGCCGCTGGCGATTCCCGAGACGCCGCAACAGGCGGCGATCCGGATCACACCTGACGCGGTGCCGAGCGACGACGTGCTGCACTTCATTCTCGAGCGCGCGCCGTCGATACCGGTGCTCGTCGTCAATGGCGTCGCGCCTGACGATGACCGGGACGTGTACCTGCAGCGGGCGCTGGAGATTGGCGTCCGGCCGTCGTTCGACGTGACCATCCGGCGCGCGACGCAATTGTCCGCCGCCGACCTGGCCGGCAAGCGCCTGGTCATCATGAACAACGCGCAATGGCCCGGCGGTGACATGGGCCAGCGCATCGCGACGTTCGTCCAGAACGGCGGCGGCATGCTGGTGGTCGCGGGCGACGCCGTGACCGCGACATCGTGGCCGGCCCGCGCCAACGGCCTGCTCCCGGTCGCCCCGGGCGACGTGAAGGATCGGCTCGCCGACAAGGGCGCCGTGCTGGGCGCAATCGACCGCAGTCACCCGGCGCTGTCGCTGTTCGCCAAAGCGCAGAGCGGTGACTTGTCGGCGGCACGATTCTACCGCTACCGGACGATACCGGCCGACAGCGGCGTCCTGGCCCGATTCGATGACGGGTCGCCTGCGGTCGTCGAGCAGCGATCCGGGACCGGCCGGACCCTGGTGCTCGCTTCGTCGCTCGATGGCCTCTGGAACGACCTCCCGCGCCAGCCCGTGTTCCTGCCCTTTGTGCATCAACTCGCGCAGTACGCGTCTGGTTACAGGGCCGGGAGAAGCGTTTACGAAGTCGGCGACGCCGTGGACCTGCAGGGAGTGGGATCGGCGGCCGGAGACAGTTCCTCGCGGGGCGCGGCGTACGTCGCCGAGTCACCGAAAGGGAACCGCCTCCGGATCGGGGGCACGCAGGGTGAGTCGGCGCTGATTCCGGCGGAGGCAGGGGTGTACGAAGTGCGACCGGCGGGGTCGCCGGGAGCGAGGCCACGACTGGTCGCGGTCAACATTCCGGGCCGCGAGCTGGACCTGGCGCGGTTCGATCCCACGCGCCTAACGCACTCGGTGTCTCCGGTCGATGGGTCGGCTACGGATAGTTCGTCCCAGGCCGGGGTCGACCTGGCCCAGCAGGAGCGAAAACAGTCGATCTGGTGGTATCTTCTGCTCATTGCGGCAACCTTGCTGGTGGTCGAATCGGTGCTGGCCTACCGATTGTCCCGCAGCCGGGTAACCGCCAGCTAGGAGCAACACATGGCGAGTATCGTCGAACGCACGGTGGCGACCGATCGGGTCGCTGGCATCATCCAGCTGGTCCGGCGTCGCTGGCGCCTGCGGCACGTGCTGGTTGGGTTGGGCGTCGTGCTTGCCATGACGATTGCGGTCCTCTGGATCGCGGCCATGGCCATGGAGCGGGCTGGCTTCAGCGAGGCCAGCATCACCTGGGCCCGCATCGTCGTGTCCGTCGTTACGATCGCTGTGGGTATCCGCTGGATTGCCTGGCCGATCGCGCGCCGGCTCACGGACGGCAAGGTCGCCTTGTACGCCGAGGAGCGCATTCCCTCGCTCGATGGCGCGCTGATGAGCGCGGTCGAGGCAACCTCCGACTCGGTCGTGCATGAAGAGCGGACCAGCAGCCTGACGAGAGGACTGGTCGATGACGCGGTCCGTCGCCTGCGATCCCATGGCAACGGCATCGCGGTCGAAGCACCGGGAATCCGCCGTGCCGGCATGATCCTGGCCGGAGTCGCCGCGTTCGGCATGGGCGTATTCATGCTCGGCCCTGATTACCTCCGGTACGGTGCGGCGTTGATTGCCACACCCTGGAAGAAAGCATCGGAAGTCGCTCCATATTCGATCGCCGTCGAGCCCGGGAACGCGACCGTTCCCAGGGGCACGGACATGCAGATCGGTGCGCGCTTGAACGGATTCACGAGCGAACTGGTCGAAGTCGTCACCCGGCGCGGCGCGAACACGGAATGGGAGCGTGTTCCGATGGGCGTGGGGATGGACAGCGCGCGCTTCGGCGCGCGGTTGTTCGATCTCGATGCTGACGTCGAGTACTACATCGAATCGAGTGGCGTTCGCTCCGGGGTGTTCAAGCTCTCCGTTCGCGACCTGCCGGCGGTTCGCAAGATCGACCTCGAGTTACGCTACCCGTCGTACACCGGACTCGACGCCGAACGCATCGAGGATGGCGGCGATATCGCGGCGGTGCGGGGGACGCGCGTGACCGTCAGCGTTCGCTCGACCATGCCGGTACGCGCCGGCCGACTGGTGCTCGAGGGTGACTCGGCGGTCGCGATGACGCGAGCGAACGACTCGACGCTCGTCGGTGAGCTTACCGTTCGCGAAGACGGGTTCTATCGCGTTGAACTCACCGCGGAAAACGGGACGAAGGTCGCCGGGGCGGTGGAGTACGTCGTCGACGCCCTGGATGACATGGCGCCAACGATCGCCATCAAGAAGCCGGGTCGGGACACGCGGCCCACGAACGTCGAAGAGGTGTTCGTCGAAGTGGAAGCGACGGATGATTTCGGCATCGGCCGCGTTGAACTCGTGTATTCGGTCAACGGTCAGGCGGAGAAGACGCTCGTACTGAACGACAGCACGGGCTCGCGCTCGAAGGACGTGATCGTTGGGCACACGTTTTTCCTCGAGGAAATGAGCCTGCAGGCGGGCGACGTCGTGTCGTATTACGCGCGCGCCCGCGATGGCCGGGGATCGCGCGAAGGTCAGTCGTCGACGACGGACATCTATTTCATGACCGTGCGTCCGT
>CAMPKM010000285.1 GCA_946887155.1 uncultured Gemmatimonadota bacterium | reverse complement strand
CAAGCTGCCGACCAGGAGAGAATCCGCGGAAAGCCATGATGACACCTGGAGCGGCCGTGGTGGTCGGTTCGACAGCAGTGAAATCGGCCGATCAGGAGAGTCAAGCCGCCTCAGGAACAAGGTCTCCTCGTCGGGATCGTCACTCTTCCGGTATGCCAATGCGTTGCCGTCGGGACTCCACGCAGGCGCACCGATATAGAACGCCGTATCGATGGTTTCCTGCGAGGAGCCACTCTCGAGGTCAAAGACCTTGAGTTCCTGGTGCTGGAGTCCCTGAGCGACCGTGGCGAGTCGGGTTCCATCGGGGCTTGGCGTGAACCGGAGATATGCAGCCGCCGGCACCGACAACGCTACAGGCCGGCCATCGCGCCCGACTCGGACTAATTGACCGATGTCCGCGTTCATGCCCGGGATGTAGGTCAGCGTGCCGTCGTCCGTGATGTCGAATTGCCCCACGCCCGCGTAACTGCTCCGGCGGACCAGCGGGACCAGCGGAACGGAGCGACCGAAGGTAAGGGAATCCGTATCCGTGATCACGGTCCCCATGAGTGTTCCATCGACGGACATGTACACGAGGTAACGGCCAGCGATGACGCGGAAATGCGAGCCAACCAGCACCGACGTTGCCGAGGAAGGAGTTCCCCTGGTCGGACGGAGCGGGACCTTTTGGTCTGGTCGGTCCAGCGAGACGACGAAGGCGAAATGGTCGGCTCCACCCCCGCACAGAATCCGGTCGTTCGCGATCAACTGCGGGTTCACGCAGTATGTGATGGCGACCTCTCGGGCCGACCCACCCGCGGGGTCGATCCATCGCAGCAGGCGCCCGTCATTATCGCCAAAAACGAGGCGGCCATCGGGCAGCCACTCGCCCCCATGCGGATCCTGAGTCTTGCCGATGGTCGTGATAGCCCCGCCTTCGATCGTGACGACCTTCATCTCGCCGGCCACCTGAAAGACCACCCGTGTGCCGTCTGGCGAAAGACGTGGCGTGCCGCCGGCGCCTTCGGTCCCGGCGATCGGTCGGATGTCAGTCCCCTGCAGGCTGCGGTACCAGAGCTGGGTTCCCTCACCCACGCGCGCCAGGTACACAATGAACGAGCCGTCGCGCGCCACGGCATACGTGCGAAACTGCCCCGCCATCTGGAGAGGCGCGTTCGGCGGCAGGCCGATGTCGCGCGGCCCTGCCTCGGTGCGCGAGAGGGCCCAGCCGGCCAGTGCGCCCAGTCCCGCGGCTACGACGACGAAAGGTGCGACGGCTCGCTTCCACTCCGGCCTCACCTGCGATCGGCCGCTGGCTGCGGCGACGGTGGCACGGCGGAAGTTCGGGTCGGCCAGCGCCCGCGCGAACGTGGCGGCACTCTCGAAACGGTCAGCCGGCAGCTTTTCCAGCGCCGCGGCGACCGACGCTGCAACGTTAGGCGGTACCGTCTTTCGCACTACCATGACGTCCGGCGGCGTCTCGGTGATGATCTTCATGATGATTTGCTGCGCCGAAGATCCGGTGTGCGGCGGGTCGCCGGTGAGCATTTCGTACAGGACGCTGCCAAGCGAATAGATATCGGAGCGGCCCGACACCTCCTTCTCCGCCGTGGCCTGCTCGGGCGACATGTAGTGAGGCGTCCCTAACGAGAGCCCGGTTTCGGTCATCCGGCCGCCCGCCGCCGCGGAAACCGCCAGCGCGATCCCGAAGTCAGCCACCATCGGCCGGCCATTCTGGATCAGGATGTTCTCGGGCTTGATGTCGCGGTGGATGACACCTTGCTCGTGCGCGTACTGCAGCGCGTCGGCGACGTCGATCGCGATTCGCACCGCCTCGTCCACGCCGAATTGGGTTTCGCGATTGAGCTTGTCGCGGAGCGTCTCGCCCTGGATGAACGGCATGACGTAGTACAGGAATCCGTCGGCCGTCCCCGAATCGAACAGTGGCAGGATGTGTGGATGCTGCAGCGCCGCCGTCGTCTTGATCTCGACCACGAACCGTTCAGCGCCTAACACGGCGGCGAGTTCCGGCTTGAGGACCTTGAGCGCGACCTTGCGGTCGTGCTTCAGGTCCTGCGCGAGGTAGACCGTTGCCATCCCGCCCTGCCCCAACTCGCGCTCGATCCGATAACGGTCAGAGAGCGCTGA
Organism: uncultured Gemmatimonadota bacterium; assembly: GCA_946887155.1. The sequence goes on along the minus strand of CAMPKM010000285.1, from coordinate 2,631 downwards.
GACGAGCCTTTCGGTTGGCGGGGACACGCGGGAAAGATGGCCGTTGGCAGCCTCGACCGCATCTCTGTGCGGCGATCGCGTACTCCTCGTGAGGTCCGTTGAAGCAACCCGCCAGAGATCCCAATCCATATTGCCCAACTGGAACTACCACCATGATGGCACTAAGATACCATCATGATTCGGACCCAGATCCAGCTTACGCCCGAGCAGCATCGACGCCTGAAGCGCTGGGCGCAGCAGCGCGGAATCTCTCTGGCGGAAGCGGTGCGCCGGTGCGTTACCGAGCACCTGGCAGAGGAAAGTCCCGTCGGCACGCGGGCGGACCGCGTTCGTGAGGCGCTTGCGACGGCTGGCAAATACAGCGACCCCTCGGGCAAGACTGACGTCGCCCGCGAACACGATGCAGCGCTCGCCGATGCCTACCGGCGGTGAGTCTCTTCGTCGATACGTCCGCGTTCTATGCCATCCTCGTCGGGACTGAACGCGAACACACGCCGGTCGTAACGGCGTTCAAGCGAGCGCTCGACCGCGGGGTCGGTCTCTACACGACCAACTACGTCCTGGTTGAAACCACCGCGTTGCTCCAGCATCGGATCGGGCTGGCACCGGTGCGCGACCTCGAGGCGAGACTGCTCCCGGTACTCTCGATCCATTGGATCGATGAGGAGGTGCACCGCCGCGCGCTCGAGCGCCTGTTCCGAATGGACCGGCGGCACGTGAGCCTCGTGGACGCGGCGAGCTTCGTGGTCATGGAGAGAGAAGGCATAACCGACGTACTCGGTCTCGATGCCAACTTCACCGCCGAGGGATTTCGGCTCATCCCCTAGTCGCGTTCGAGCCGCGGTCGCCGTCACCAAATGCGGCGGAAAGTCGCTCTCGGCGATCCGCGTCGGCGGGCCGTCAGCCAGTGACGTGCGCATGAGGTGATGATGCCGCTCTGACGGTACGGTGTGTCGTGCTGGACGACGGGTTGAGCAGTGCTTCGCTGAACTCCTTCGCTGTCGTGAAGCGGTCCGCAGGGACTTTCTGGCGCTGAGCAACCGTAAGCGGGCCGCGACAAACGCCGTCTGGCGAGCCTGACCTGGTGACGTAGGTTTCAACTGCATCGCTAGCGATAGCAGTCCCACGGCTGGTCCACAACACCGCTTGGAAGACGACAGCTATTTCGAGGCTGTACGTACCGCGCTCGCTCCACGCTACCGGATCGAACGGGAAATCGGCCACGGCGCCTACGCTACGGTCTTCCTTGCCACGAGTTCTTCTTCGTCCCAGCCGGTTGCGGTCAAGATCCTGAAGCCCGAGTGGAGCCAGGCTGTCGCGCGCGAGCGCTTCCTCCGTGAGATCAGGGTCACGGGTCAACTGCATCACGAGAATATCCTGCCGCTGCTCGACTCGGGCGAGCTGGGTGGTTTTCTCTTCTTCGTCATGCCGTACGTCAGCGGGCTGACGCTGCGACACAAGCTCCGTGGCAACCGGCAACTCGCGGTCGCCGAGGTCCTCCGCATCGCCCGGCAGGTCGCCGCCGGCTTGTCGGGTGCGCACTCGCAAGGCGTGCTCCATCGCGACATAAAGCCTGAGAACATCCTGCTGGAAGACGGCCGGGCGCTCGTCGCGGATTTCGGCATCGCCAAGGCGTTCACCGACTCCGGTGTGGAGACCATCACGAGCACGGGGCTTGGTATCGGAACGCCGCCCTACATGAGCCCCGAGCAGGCGTCGGGTGAGCACCATCTCGACGAACGCAGCGACGTGTACAGCTTCGCGTGCCTGGTCTACGAGATGCTGGTCGGTGAAACGCCGTACACGGGACCAACGGCCCAGGTGATTGTCGCCAAGAAATTGAGCCAGCCGGTGCCGTCCGTTCGCGCGTTGCGGGAGACGCTGTCGCCCGAGGTGGACGGCGTGTTGCGTCGCGGGCTGGCAAAGGTGCCTGCTGACCGCTACCCGACCATTGATGAATTCGTCGCCGCGTTGGCGTCCGGCCTCGAGGCCGGGGAGCAGGGGACGATGCCATCGTCGCGGGGCGTCCGACGGCTTCGTCGCCCGAAGGCCGTGGGTCTCGTCCTTGCTGCGCTGGTTCTGTCCGCTGCCGCCTTCGTGGCGACGCGCCCGGGGCGGGGCTGGGCCGGAGGGCGCCCGCCGTCGGTTGTCGTCATTCCCCTGCATGCCTCGACGTCGACGGCCCGGGAGCGGGAGCTTTCTGCCTCGCTCGCCGAAGCGATCACGCGTGAACTGAATCAATGGGAGTCGATTCGCGCGGTGCCTAACGTGTCACTGGCCGGACCGATGTTCGACCTTGGGCTCCCCGGACCGACGTTGGCCAGCGAACGGGATGGAATCCGGGTAGCGCAACAGGTGCGCGTCCAGGCCATGCTGGCGCTGCTGGTTCGACTGCGGGGAGATTCCGCGTTCGTCGAGGCCAGCCTGATCGACGTTGCCCGTGGCCGCCCGGCGCGGCGCCCGGTGCTCGCCAGCGCCATGCCTAACGACCTGGAGACCATGGTACGGCCGATCGTGTCCGACATCCTTGGACTTGGCAGCGGTGCAGCGGATCCGGCAACCCTGCGGCGGATGTCGGTGTTCCCGGATGCGGTCGTGGCCTATCTCGAGGGAGTGCAAGCGCTGGATCGG
>CAMPKM010000284.1 GCA_946887155.1 uncultured Gemmatimonadota bacterium | reverse complement strand
ACGTACTCGTGCATCGCGCGCCGACCTGCGTCGAGTCGGCCGTCGGCTACTCCTGGGGCGCGTACGGTCACATGATCATTGGCCGGCTGAAGGATGGCGTCACGCGCGCGCAGGCTCGCAACGACGTCCATCGTGTGGGCGGGATACTCCAGAAGGAGAATCCCGTCTGGCGACCCACCATGCCGGAGTACCTGGCCAACGTCACGGTGAGCGCGCTCCGGGATCGCCTGGTGAAGGACAGCCAGCGCTTGCTCTGGGTGCTCCTTGGCGCAGTCGGCCTGGTTCTGGCGATGGGATGTGCGAATGTCGCCAACCTCCTGATGGTGCGCGGTGCCACCCGATCACGGGAGATGGCCATTCGCGCGGCCATTGGAGCCGGCACGAAGCGTCTCTCGCGCCAGTTGCTCATCGAACATGCGCTGCTGGCCGCGCTGGGTGGAACGGCCGGGCTCATTCTGGCAGTCGTGATGGTTCCGCTGCTCGTCTCGCTGCTTCCGGCCAATACCCCGCGCATCGACGAGGTCAGGCTCGATGGCTGGGTGGTGGCCTTTACCGTCGTCGCCACCGCGGCGACCGCGCTGCTGTCGGGAATTGCGCCGGCACGACGCCTGTCGCGCGCAACAGGGCTGCAGGCCATCGGCTCGGCGCGATCCGGCATCGCGTCACCGCACCGCCGCCTGGCGAGTGCGCTCGTCAGCGTGCAGATCGCCATCGGCGTGGTGCTCGCCATTGGCGCCGGATTGCTCGTTCGCAGCCTGACGCGGATCATGGACGTCGATCCCGGCTTCGTGACCGAGACGGTCGTGACGGCGCAATTGAACCCGCCGCGTGCCCGTTACTCGGAAAGCGAGGCGCGCATCGCACTCGTCAGGCAGGTCGTGGAGCGCCTGGGCGCTGTGCCGGGCGTGGCCGCCGCCGGCGTGACGTCCCAGTTGCCGTTCGACCAGACCAACCACGGCATGGCAATGTGGGTGGATGGATGGACGAAGGATCCCAACAAGCTGGAGTACTTCGAACTGCGAAGGGTGTCGCCCGATTTCTTCCGAGCCATGGGCATTCCACTGCGGCAGGGCAGGGCGTTCAACAACGGTGATCGCTCTGATGGTGCCCCCGTCGCCATCGTCAGCGAAGCAGCAGTGAAACGATTCTGGGCCGGTCGTGACGCTGTCGGCGGCCAGCTTCGCTATCCCTGGCCCGGCTGGCTCACGGTTGTCGGCGTCGCCGCCGATGTCCGGAACAACGACCTCAAGCTGGCACCGGGTCCGGTGGTCTACGTGCCCTTTGAACAGAACACGACGATTCCGATTGCGCTGACCGTGCGAACGTCGCTCGACCCCGCGAACATGGCCGCCACCATTCACCGGATCGCGACGGAGATTGCGCCCGACGTGCCTCTCAGCCGTGAGCGCACGATGGCATCGCTGGTCGACGATTCCATGCTCGGCGCCCGCGCCGCGGCGATGTTGCTGCTGGGTTTCGGTGTGCTCGCTCTGATCCTCGGCAGCATCGGCACCTACGGGCTCGTGGCCTACGGCGTCGAGGCCCGGCAGCGCGAATTCGCGGTCCGCATGGCGGTTGGGGCAAAGGCATCGGGTGTGCTCGGCCTCGTGCTTCGCGACGGCGCACGGCTGGCGGCAATTGGCATCACCATCGGCGTGGCGGGGGCGTTCGCCCTGTCAGGGTCGATCCGCGGATTGCTCTACGAGGTAGCCCCGACCGATGCGATGACGTTCGTGGCAGTGCCCCTGCTCCTGGGAACGATTGCGCTGCTGGCTTGTGTGATACCGGCGGTGCGGGCGACCCGCGTCGATCCAAATACAATTTTGAGACGCGAGTAAGTCGATCAGGGCAGGTACGGCAGGAACACGGATCACGCCGGGTACACAGAACGACACGGATACTTCTTTGGTGAAACCCCTGGACATCACGCCTTCATCGCAATCCAAGGCGATACATGATGTCCAGGGGTTCACCAAAGCAGTACCCGTTGCTGTCCCGTGTATCGGTGCGTTCCGTGTTCTGCCCTACCCGCTCTTATCGGTTCAACCAATGAGCGACCTTGATCAGGAACGTGTTATCGGGGTGTAACGCGAACAGGTCGCGGTAATCGCGTGACCACGACTGCCGCAGCGTGCCGTCACCCGAATCCTGGCGTCCATGGGCCCACACCAGGAACATCGTGGAGCCGGGCCGATATTCCCAGCGCACGACCGCGTTGGTGCGCAACTGTGTGAACTTGAACGACGTTTCTGATCCCTCCGGCGGCGTGAATGACTGGAAACGGTCGTCATAGTCGTCCGCGTCAGGCGTGGCACTCAGTTCACGGAAGTCCGAATACGTACCGGTGGACACGAATGGCGCGCCGTAGAACTCGAACGTGAGGTCCGGAGTCGCCGTGTAGTTGAGTCTCACGCCCATGGACACGGTGCGTTGGTCGAGATGCGCGAACGTGAAGTGCGTCACGCCGTTCTGGCCGGGGAAATTGTTGTACCATTGCGAGTCGTTCCGGTCCTTGGATACGCCAACGCTGAGATTGAGCTGGAGCGCGGTGGAGACGCGGAAGTTCAGGTATGGATCGAACGACCTGCGGTGCGAGTTCCCCTCGTCGCTGAAGCCGAGATTGAACCAGACGCCTCCCGACACGATCTGGCGGCTGTCGCTGTTGATGCCGCCCCAGGGGAAGAACCCGCGCGACGTACGCATCACCGGGCCGCCGCGCGTGCAGCGATCGCAGAAGCTGGGCGTGACACCCGACATGGTGCCGCCGAGGTGGACGTCCCAGTTGTTGTTCAGGCCCATGTGACCGTTGACGTTGAACGCGTTCTCCAATCGCGTGCCGGTGGTGTTCCATGTCTCCCAGTGATTGCCGTTGAGCTGGGCCCAGCGGTAGATCCATCGCGCGTCGCGCCAGTTCAGCGCACCCCACGTGCTCCAGTCCACGCGGTCCGCGCGGCGGAGGAAGCCAAGGTCGTTGACGTCGAATCCCGCCGACTGGTGGACCAGGCTGGTCTCGAAACGGGTGATGCCACCGCTGTACTTGCCGAACTTGAGCTGTTCGGAATGTCCGGTGAGCGAGGTGGCGGAGGAATCGACCTCGAGGTCGTCGCCAGGTTGCTGGTAGTAATGAACGCCGCTCTGCTGCGTACGCAGGATCGCCGCCGGTGTGCCGGTCACTCGTGAGGCAGCAACCTGCCCGGCGAACTCGTACTGCTGGCTGTTGAAGCGATGCCGGAACGTGGCGCCAGCGGTATACGCGCCGTCGTGCAAGAACGGATCGGTCAGGCCGTCGAGCGACCGGTTCACGCCCGTGAAGATCGCGCTGATGCCGGATTCGCCGCCGCGGAGGTCCTGTTGGGCGCGGAGCACCACATAGTTCGTGAGCGGTTCCACGGCCCGGTCCTGCGTGCCGGTCACCTCGGGGGTCAGCGCCTCGAGGATGCCGAAGGACAGGCCCCCGCGTGTGCGCCCGGTCAACTTGGCGGCGGCGGCGATCGGTGTGGACGTCGCGGTCGACGCATCGCCGTATTGGCTGCGCAGGGCCGGGGAACGGCCGATCCGCCGCGAGTAGAACAGTCCTTCGTTCGTACTGCAGTCGACGACGATGTAGCAGTTCAACTCGAAGCGATACAACCCGGTGCCCTCGACGAAGAACGGGCGGCGCTCGGAGAAGAACGTTTCGAACGCCGTGAGGTTTACGACCGCCGGATCGGCCTCGACCTGGCCGAAGTCGGGATTGACCGTCGCGTCGAGCGTGATGTTAGGCGTTATGCCGAGCTTGAGGTCGCCGCCCATCGACACCTGCTGGTCGCGGCCGTAGCCCGACGGCGATTGCGCGCGCTGGACGTTCTTGGTCACGACGTACGGCGTGACCTCGAGCCGCCGATCGGTCGTCAGGCCATCGAGGCCCGTCAGGCGGCCCAGTTGTGAAGAGATTCCGCTGCGCGTGGGAGACCAGAGTGGCCAGGCGCTGCGTTCACGCGTGCGCTCCACGTCGCGCCAGATGCCGAATCCGAACGTATGACTGGCGGCCGGTGCATAACGAAGCTGTGACAGCGGAACGCGGTATTCGGCGATCCAGCCAAGTGAATCGATCGAGGTGGCGACGTCCCAGACGCCGTTCCACGATCCGTCTTCGTTGCCGTCGTTGCTCATGGCGTAATCGCGCTTCACGCCGTCGGGATTCACGGCGAACGTGAATCCGCTGCGCTTGTCATCGTACGAATCGATCAGGATCTTGATCTGGTCCGACGGGCCGCGCACGTCGCGTCGCGACAGCGCATGCATGATGCTGTCGGGATGGGGATCGAACATGCGAACGAGCACGTAGAGGTTCTTGTCGTCGTACGAGACCTGGAACTCGGTCTGCTGTGCCGGCTCCTGGTCGACTCGCGGCTCGAACGTGCGGAATCCGGAAAATTTCGGCGCCGACTGCCAGACAGTGTCATCGGCGCGGCCATCGATGCGCGGCGGTTGCGTGGCGGGTACCGCGCTGGCGGAGACAACGGTCGAGGTCGTGCGCGGTTGGTCTCCTCCCTGCGGGGCCACGGCAAGGGCGAGGAGGGAAACGATCGCGATGCTAGGCATGTGATGTCCAGGTGGCTGTAAAACGCCGGTTGGACAGGTGCTACCGTCAGAAGGTTGGCCCCGAAGACGGGGCAGGGTTTCGGCACAGACCCTGTCCCGCCGTTCAGGGATTTCCGATGAGGCGTGCGTTTGCGCTTCCCTTTTCTGACCGGCGACCTCAGCGTACTGCTCATGCAGATCAT
>CAMPKM010000283.1 GCA_946887155.1 uncultured Gemmatimonadota bacterium | reverse complement strand
GCGTCGCTACGGTAAGCGCGGCCGGCGTGCTGACCAGCCGTGCGGAAGGTACCGCCGGCATTCGCGCGTCGGCCGAGGGAAAGTTTTCGACCATCGAGGTGCGTATCGTGGCCCCCATCCCGACGATCCTGTCGCTGGAGCCCCATCAGATCACGGCCGGCTGGCCGGGGCCGTTCACCCTCACGATCACCGGAACCGGCTTTACACCGCGGTCGTCCGTCTCGTGGGATGGGATCGCCCGTGATACTCGTTATGCATCGGCCACCTCATTGCAGATCACCGTCGACCCGGTGGACGTGCGCGTCGCGCGCAGCGTCCCCGTCATCGTCGACTCGCCCGGGCCGGGTGGAGGGCGCGCGACGACGACGTTCGCCGTGAACGCCATTCCAGTGGCCCGCGTGTCGGTGCAATCGCCCTGGGGCTTTGCGTGGACCTGGCGGAATCACGCGTTGCCGCTGACGGCGATCGCCGAGGACCATCTGGGCCGCGAACTCGTCGATCGTCTGGCGACGTGGAGTGTCGCGAATCCAGATGTCGCCATGACGGTGCCGACGGGGGAACGCAGCGTGGCCGTCTACGGGACGATCGCGGGTGAGACGGATGTCGAGGCTACGGTGGATGGTGTTCGCGCGCAGCGCACCGTGCGCGTGCACGAGACGCCGGCTCTCGAAATCGTCTACGAAGCGGGCGAAGCCGACGACCGTCACCTCATGTTGTGGGACCTGACAACAGCCAACGCGCCACGGCGGCTGGCGACGCCGATGGTCGCGTTCTCGCCCGCACCCTCGCCGGATGGGCAGGAGATTGCCTTCGCCGGAGTCGAGAAAGGCGAGGGCCACGACGGCAACGTGGATGTCATCATCGTCACGCGCGACGGGCAGACACGGCGTATCGCTTCGACAGGTGCCTTCGAGGCTGATCCCGCGTGGTCGCCCGATGGAACCAGGCTGGCGTTCACGAGCGATCGCACCAACGGAGTGCTCAACGTCTTCGTCATCGAGCTCAAGTCGGGCACCGTGACGCGCCTGACCGACGCCAATCCGATCGGTGGCGCACCGGGGTCTGGCATGGCTGCACGCTTTCCGGCCTGGTCGCCAGACGGAAAACGAATCGCCTACACCACACAGGCGGCGACCGGCTCACAGCTCTGGGTGATGTCGGCAACCGGCGGCAACAAGCAGCAGTTGACGAACAGTCCGGACGCGAACGACCTGGAGCCCATGTGGTCGCCCGACGGTTCGGTGATCGCGTTCGCGCGCGTGTTCAATACGCCGCAGTCATCGCTGGTCATGACCGTCGATCCAGACGGGAGCAACGTGACCAACATCGGCGGTCGTGCGGTAAGCGTGGCGGCGACACCAGCATACTCTCCGGATGGACGCTGGCTCATCACCGCGCAGACGCGAGGAAGCGGCATGGGCGCGCTGTATGCCTTTTCCGTAGCGGAGAATGCCGGGCCGCGCATCGTCGTGCCGGTTGTCCTCGGTGGCGGTCGCCATGCTCGCTGGGTGAAGCGTCGATGAATACCATCTCGAGCGATCGAATGGCGCTGGACGTCGATGCCCAGCCTTCGCGGAGGAGCGTCCGTGCGCTGAAAGTCGTCATGGCGATGCTGTGCGTGCTCGTCGCGGTGTATGCGCTGATGCTGCTCCTCGTCGCACCGCTCCGGCCGCCGCTCATGCAGGATCGCTTCTCGACGCATCCGGTGTCGACGTCGATGCACCTCGCGTTAGGTGCACTGGTGATCGTTCTGGCGCCGTTGCAGCTCAGTGTTCGTCTGCGACGCCGAAACCGTGCCATTCATCGCTGGACGGGGCGAGCGTACGCGGTGGGCGTCCTGTTTTCCGGGTTGGCCGGGTTGGCCCTGGCCCGGATTTCCCAGGGAGGCGCGCCTGCGCACCTCGGCTTCGGCCTGCTGTCGTTGCTGTGGATGCTGACGACGTACAAGGGCGTGGAGCGGATTCGCGCCGGCGATGTTGCGGGTCACAGACGGTGGATGATCCACAGCTTCGCGTTGACCTTCGCGGCCGTGATGCTCCGGATCTACGTCCCGCTCGCGTATATGGCAGGGCTGCCAGTGGAGCTGTCGTACCAGGTCATCGCGTGGTTGTGCTGGGTGCCGAACCTGGTGGTGGCCGTGTGGGTGACACGATCGCGTCTGCCGGAGGCACGGCGCGGTTCCGGGAGGAAACGGATGATGCGCGAGGCATGATCATGGTCATTAACCGGTCCGGGACGTCCACAGGGCGCGGACCGCCAGGATGATGGCGAGCGTGCCGGCTGCGCCGACGGCGTAGAGAGTCCAGACGAAGAAGAAGCCGCCATCTGATGCAACAATCGATGGGTAGCGAGCGCCCCTCATGTGAAGGACAGGCATGGCCGCCGCAAACACGCCGCCGAGCAGCATGATTGCGTAGCCCGTCCTGCGCTGTGGCAACATCAACGTTCCGATGAGCCAGACGACGAAGATGGCTACGCCAAAAACGTTGTCAGGTGCCGCCCTCGATATCCCGCGGACGATGTCGTCCGTGATATGCAGGGACATGAGCAGGATCGACACCAGGGAAGTCGTCGTCAACAGCCGGTTGGGTTGCATGATCTGAGCGGGTGGGGGTGAACATATGGCCATCCCATACGACCCATTGTCCCGGCCGGTTTCGATCAGTTGGCCCCCGATGTGCCGCTGGCCTCAGGCTGGTTGCGCCCTCCATTGCGTCGTATTCTCGTGCATCATGCCCGGCCATCCCGGACCAGTGCATTACGACATACCACGCGTGAGTCTCCCGGAGACAGAACCATGATCGCAATGTCCCTGCGTTTCCTGATCGTACCCGCGCTGATCACGATCGCCTGGCCAGGGACGTCCGCCGGACAATCCGGCTCATGCAAACTGCTGACGAACGCTGAAGTCGTTCAGCACATCGATCGCGGCCGGCAAAATTTCGATCCCGACCCGAAGGAAACCAGTGTCCTCGGCGGTAAGGGATCTATTTGCCAGTACACGTTCGGTCAGGTCGTAGTCTGGACGGCTCCGAACGCGGAGCAGAACCTTGAATCATTCATCAAGGCGTGGAGGGTGACCATGGGAGACCGGAAGCCGGTGACAGGCGTTGGTGATCGTGCCTGGATCGCGTTCCCCGTGCCCAATAGCAAATACGAAGACCGTGCTGCCTTCGTCGTGGCGAACGTCGGACAGCAGGTAGTGACAGTGGCGCTGTTCGCGCACGACGGTAACGCCGAATCTTCAATGGGCGAGATCTGCCGCCGTGACCAGGCCAAGATGAAGCCAAGGGAACAGGAGGACTGCAAGAAAATCCTGGCTGACAAAAGCGAAACCCAGGAGTCGCTGCAGCCGGCTGTTACCGCATTGGCGAAGCTGGTCGTGGAAAAGGTGCGCGCCGGGAAGGGATGATCGACACGGGGAATATCTCGTTTGCCATGAGCGGTGAAGTAGAATCCGCTGCATGCCCGACAACGACATTTCGATCATCCTGCCCGCGTATAAGGCGGAAGCGTTCATCGAGCGCGCCGTCCGGAGCGCGCTCGAACAATCGGTGAGCGCCGGCGAGATCGTGGTCGTCTCCGATGATGGCGTCGACTATGTGCGCTTTCTTGCCGGACGTGGTTTGACCGATCGTCGTCTACGAGGGGTTGCGACGAATGGCATCGGTACCGGTCCCGCCAACGCACGCAACGCCGGACTGGCCGCTGCATCCGGTCGGGTCATCGCGACCCTCGATGCCGACGACGTGATCGAGCCAGCGTATCTCGAAGTTCTCGCGCCACTCGCGCACCGGCATGGCGCGGCGTACTCCGCTCGCCGATACATCGACCTCACGACGAACCAGGTCCTCGAAAGCCTTGATCGGGTCATGCCCGACGGGCCAGTTGGCCTGGAGGACATCCTGACGAGCCAGATCCATTCGTGGGCTGGCATCGTGTTCGATCGGCAGCGGGTGCACGCCCAGTGGCCATCGTGGACCGAACTCTGGGAGGACGTCTACTTCTTCGTCAGGTGCTTCGACGACGTCGATTTCCTGTACCATGTGAGCAACCCGCTCTATCACTACTTCCGGAATCCGTCGTCGATCTGCAACGATCCGGCCGCTGGCCACCGACATCTGGATTCGGCGCTTGCGTTGCTGGCTCGGCTGGAGCGAGGAGAGACGCTGGACCTGCGCAATCCGGCTACACGCGAGATCTACCGCCGGTATCTCACGAGTCGGGCGCGCATTGAATCCGAGTTCATCCAGGCGCAGGACGCGGGGACGGTGACCGATTTTCACGCGTTCATCAGGCGTCACCGCGAACACTTCTACACCCTCGACGTCGCTGCCGCGGAAAATGGGATCTGACCCCGATTTTTCCCCCTGAATCAATCGGCGATCGTGCCCCGTAGTGTGGTCGTACGTTCCGCTATTGCAGGAGGACGACCATGAAGGTGCTCTGGACGCTCGCCAAGGTTGCCATCGCGCTGGTGCTGATCATCCCGGTGAGCCTCATCATGCTGGGATTGTTCGGCACCGTACTGGGGCTCGCGATCGCACTGCTGCGGTTTGCCTTGCTCGGCCTGTTGGCATACGGCGCGTTCAAGCTCGCGGTCCGGCTCATGCGCGGACCCGCGAAGCGCGTCGCGGCGGAGGAGCCCGCACGGTTGGGGACGTCCGCGGACCCGTACTATCGAGCGGCGATGCGCGAGCTGGACCGGGATATCGCCTGACGAGAGACTCTCCCGCCTGACGTCACAGGCGGGAGAGTCTCTCGTCAGGCG
>CAMPKM010000282.1 GCA_946887155.1 uncultured Gemmatimonadota bacterium | reverse complement strand
ACTCAATGCCCCGCCTATCCTTCCGATCCACGTGGAAAAATGTGGGGATAAGGTCGGGGTCAGACCCGGGGTCAGACCCCGTGTCTGACCCCGGGTCTGACCCCTAACTTGGGTGGTGGGCTCGCGACAGTGTTTCAGGGCAAGGGTGCTACGTCCCGTAGCGTGCCCTCACAGACCAATCGCCCTTCCCCGGCGAGGGTGGGCCTGCCGCCCTGGAAGCTGACCGTCAGCGGGGCGCCTGAACGCGTCTGGAGCCTCACCGGGCCGGGTTCGCCAGTCCATTCCATCAGCATCGCCGCGGTCGCGACCGATCCCGAGCCGCAGGCCAGAGTCTCCTCCTCCACCCCACGTTCGTACGTCCGATAGGTCCAGACCGCGCCTCGGCGCGACACAAAATTCACGTTGGCGCCGGCTGGAAGGTTCGGATGATGGCGGAGCTGTCGGCCACGGTCTGGGACATTGACGTCATCCACATTCCCGCAGGCGACGACCAGGTGCGGCACACCCACGCGAGCGTAGCCGATGCGGGTCTCGCCGGGCTCCAGTGCGGCCTCAAAAGCCCTGGAAGCATCGGCCACGGCGGGCATCCCTACTTCGGGGCCGGCTCCCGTAGATCGCCCTGGAATCGGGCCTGAGGACGTCCGGAACATGAACGACTCGCCCGCCGAAACGATTCCCAGTTCGGTTGCCAGCGTCACGGAACAGAGCGAGGCGTTTCCGCAGAACTCGGCGAGCGAACCGTCGCGGTTGAAGTAACGGATACCGTAGGCGTATTCGGCGTCGTTCTCGAGAAAAACGACGCCGTCCGCACCAATGCCACGACGCCGATCGCACACCGCGCCGATCGCCTCGGCACTCTCGAGATCGGGTTGCGAAGTGGGTCTGGCCCCCATTTCGGCGCGCACGTCAAAGAAGACGAAGTCGTTGCCCGACCCCGTCATTTTCCAGAATTTCCGCCTGGGAAAACGCACCCCTAAACCCGGCCCGTGATCGCCCACCAGCGAAGCCTCCAGACCATCCAGACGGCTTCCCGGACGATCTTCTTCGACATCTTGCTGGTTCCCTCGGTGCGGTCCACGAAAACGATCGGGATTTCGATCATCCGGAAGCCTTTCTTCCATGTCCTGAAGTGCATCTCGATCTGGAACGCGTAACCATTTGAGCGCACGTCATCTAGATCGATCGCCTCAAGTACTTTCCGCCGAAAGACCTTGTACCCCGCTGTGGAATCGAAAATGTGCAGCCCGGTTACAAAGCGGGCGTACACGTTTGCGAAGTAGCTCAACAGCAACCGGCCAATGGGCCAGTTCACGACCGTGACGCGCCCATCCCGGTACCGTGAGCCAATGACGAGGTCGGCGTTCCTGACATTCTCGAGAAATTCCGGCAGGTGCTGTGGGTCGTGCGAGAAGTCGGCGTCCATCTCGAAGATGTACTCATACTCGCGCTGCAGCGCCCATCTGAAGCCGGCCACATACGCGGTGCCGAGTCCAAGCTTCCGCTCGCGATGAATGACATGCACACGCGAATCGGTCGCTGCGCGGGCATCAACGAGGGCGCCGGTGCCATCGGGAGAGCCGTCGTCGACCACGAGCACATCGAGGATCGGCGATTGCGCCTGCACCGCCTCGATCAGCTTGATGATGTTTTCCCGTTCGTTGTAGGTCGGAACGATCACCAGCGCGCGATCAGGCACGTCTGACCTTCCCGAAGATCCCACCGGCTACCCACCACGCCAGCGCCAGGACGAGCGCGACGAGCGTGATCGTCTTCCCTTTCTCGAACGGCGGGCTGGTAAAGCGGAGCGAAACCTGCCGGGCTCCCGCCGGCAGTTCCACGCCGATGATAGTCAGGTCGGCGCGCCCGATCGGCGCCGGCTTCCCGTCGACCTGCGCGGTCCAGCCGGGATAGTAGTTCTCGCTCACCAGCAGGGCGGATCCGGGTGGTGCGGGCTGGTCGAGTTCGATGTCGATCGCACCTGGTTCATAACGAGTCGTGCGGGCACGGATCGCGAGCGGCTCGGGGATTGACGTGAGTTCAACGGCGGTCACCGCGGCTCCGGTATCGAACAAAGCGGCGCTGCGCACGTCGAAGCGCGGGTCGAGTACGGTGCCGGCCATTTCGCTGTCGGTAGCCTTCACGATCGCCGGCGTGATCCACGCAAGCGGGTTCTCTTCGGCAATCCGGTACAGGAACGTCGTCGTGCCGTAGGCGTTGGTCACGGGACCGACAACCAACTCCAGACCGCGCAGGCTCAGTGTGTCCGCCGATAGGACGTACTTCAGGTTCATCAGGTGCCAGAAATTCGGATTGCCGATGTTCTCCGGCGTGATGAGCTGCTGGTAGCGCCCCAGTTCGTTGCCGTGATATCCCAGCACGCTGCGGATGTTGTGCGCCATCAGCGCATCGCCATCCACGAAGGGATCACGTCGGTAGACGGGAAGAGGCAAGACGCGCCCTGGTTCCGGCTGCGCCTTGATGTACTCGATGATGGCGTCACTGGCGTAGATCTGCGATGCGGGCGGCGAAAACTGCCAGTACATGCGCTCCACGGTCCAGAGATCCACCGCCACGATGCCGGCCAGCAGGTACCCTCCGGCCTCACGACTCACCCGGCCGGTCGCGAGGAGGAAAAGGCACGTCGTGGCGAGCACACCGAACAGCGTGGAACGCCAGGCGCCCACGCGTAATGCAGCATCATTGGCGTAGACGCGGTCGACCTGGTTCGCTTCGGCCAGCGACACGCCCAGGTTCGTGAGTCCACCGACGGCGCCGATCAGACCGACCGCGAGGACGATTCCCCCCGAGATGATCAGGAACCGACGGCTGACATCTCGATAGGCGGCGCGCTCTGCGCCAATGGCGGCAAGGACCGCCGCGCCAAACGAGATCACGTACAACATCGTGCTCGGCGCGCGGAAGAATTTCGTGCCCGGGACGATGGCGTACACCAGCCGGTAGAACGGCGTGTATCCACCCAGCGCCCACAGTACGGCAACCAGCGTCACGCCGGCAAAGAACCAGAGCACCTTGCGGCTGAGGACGACCCGTCCCTTGGCGAAGGCCAGCGCGGCCAGGAGGATCACCGCGACGCCGATGTACTCACTGTGATAGTGAATGCTGTTGTCGCCCCAGTATCGATCGAGGACGCCGGAAAACTGCGGCACCCAGAAGTTGATCATCTCCTCCGGAGGCATGGAATACGACGTCGCCAGCTCCCAGGGCTTGCCCAGCGCGCGAGGCGACCAGGGGACGTATTCGCGCACCGGCAGGTACTGAATGGCGCCCATCGCGAATCCGACCACGACCGCAGCGGCGGCCAGCGCGAGGCGGCGCAGCGCGGTGGTCCGGGGCAACGCCCCTGCCCCGGTGTCCGCAAACGCGAGGAACAGGCCGAAGGCGCCACAGACCAGCAGCATGTACTGGAGCAACTGCGGATGTGGGCTCAGCACGCCGAGTCCGACGGTGACCGCCAACGCGCCCCAGGCCCAGTGCTTTCCGTCGCGGACACCGCGCACTACGAGCAACATCGCCATCGGCAGCAGCGCCG
Organism: uncultured Gemmatimonadota bacterium; assembly: GCA_946887155.1. Next base: position 1,248 of record CAMPKM010000282.1, on the reverse strand, counting down.
AGACAAACAGCTTGCCGTCATGGCCCGGCGAGACCAGACCCGCCACGTTGCCACTCATCATGTAGGCGAGGCCGCCGACCAGTCCCCCAAAGAACCCCAGGCCTAACGACCGGAGGAAGAGGTACGTGAAGAGCCCGGCCAGGAACACATGGATGATGAACCCCCACGTCATGGCGACGTCGGTGGGCAGGATCATCCGCAGCAGGAACGTCGGATAAAAAATGTCGCCGTGCATCGCGGCGACATACGGCATCCCACCGAACAGGTACGGGTTCCAGAGCGGGAACCCGTTGCCGTCGCGCAGCGACTGCGCCGCAAATTCCCGGAACGCGTAGCCGGCGATGTACTGGTCGCTGTGCGGGCTGACCAGGAACTGCCCGCTGAGCGCCGGCCATCCGAGTGAAAGAGCGGCGAGCGCAAACACCCCCACCGCCCACCATGTCGGGTGGCTCGGGAATGGAATCGCTGTTTCGGACGTGTCGGGCGTTGTGGTCATGCGCACCGCGGAAGGTTCAGCGAATCGCCAAAGATATCCTGCCGAGCATGAGGGAGCATAGCGATCTGCCACCCTGAAGCGTCGCCCTGTCTCCGGAAACGGGGCCGAAAAAGCAGCTGGCGGATGACAAAAATGACCACGACTTCGCCACGTCAGGCGACCGACGTGCGGTTCAGCACGGAATCGTAGAGCTTCCGGTAGCGGCGGGCGACGGACTCGGGAGCAAACTTCGCCAAGGCAGATTGGCGCCCTGCCCTGCCGATCTGGTGTCGTTGCTCCGAGGTAACCACCGTGTCGAGCGTGGCAGCCAGGGCAGCCGTGTCGCCAGGCGGAATCAGGTAGCCGGTCACTCCGTTGTCCACGATGTCCGGCAGGCCGCCTGACGCGAACGCGACGACGGGCGTCTCACACAATTGCGCCTCGACCGCAACCAGGCCAAATCCCTCTTCGCGTGATGGCATCACCACGGCCGTTGCGGCGCGATAGAACTCGAGGAGCCGCGGTTGTGGAAGCGCTCCATGCCAGTGGATGCGGTCCTCGATGCCAAGCGACGAAGCCAGGGCCAGGAGCGCCTCACGATCGGTGCCGTCGCCGACGATGTCGAGTTCTGCTCGAACGGTCATGGCCGCGAGGGATTCCAGCATCGGCGCCTGCTTTCCGTAGCGTTCGACGACGCGGACCAGGTTGTAGCCGGTGGCGTTCAGGGCGTCGTGCTCCTCCAGCGCATCCGACAGGGCCCGGCCGCTGCGTAC
>CAMPKM010000281.1 GCA_946887155.1 uncultured Gemmatimonadota bacterium | reverse complement strand
GCGGTGAACGGCAACCATAAACCATCGCACTCAGGCCTGGCGATGGTTCGTTAGGCGTCTGGTTCTCTCCTTCGGGGTGAACCCGTCTTGAATCTGGGGCCGGTATCGTAAGAGGCAGGACTGGTTGCGGGTCACTGGCCCTCCCCATCCCCGGCCCCGCAGGTACTTTTTGCGCGTCCGTACAGCCACCGGAATCCTGCGCGACGCGCATCGCGCGTCCCCGGAAACGACCGGCACCCACACCAGACGCTGCAGAGCGAGACCGTCATGACCCGACTGCGCCACGCCATTTTCCAGCTGCTTCCGTTGTTGCTCTTCACCGCGCCGATGGCCGGTGCGCAGAGAGCCGCAACGACGCAGTCTGCCGGCTCACCGTTTGACCACCTGCGCTTCCGCAACATCGGGCCGGCGACGATGGGCGGTCGCATCGACGACTTTGCAGTTCTCGAGAGCAACCCAGCCGTCTTCTATGTGGCCACGGCCACCGGCGGGCTCTGGAAAACGATGAACGCCGGCACGACCTGGGAGGCCCTGTTCTCCAGGGAAGACGTCGTCTCGATTGGCGACGTGGCTATTGCGCCGAACGACGCGAACACCGTCTGGGTTGGATCGGGCGAGAACAACAATCGCCAGAGCGGCTCGTGGGGGAACGGAGTCTACAAGTCGACCGATGGTGGACACACGTGGAAGCACATGGGATTGAGCGAGTCGCGGCACATTGGCCGTATCATCGTCGATCCCGTCGATCATGATGTGGTCTATGTAGCGGCACTTGGTCGCCTCTGGGGACCCAATCGCGAGCGCGGCATCTACAAGACAACGGACGGCGGTGTCACCTGGGCGCCGGTGCTGCAGGTGGACGAGAACACCGGTGCGACCGAACTCGTGATGGACCCGTCGAACAACAAGGTCCTCTATGCCGCGACGTACCAGCGGCGGCGCACGAGCTTTGGCTTCAACGGCGGCGGACCGGGCAGCGCGATCTGGAAGTCATCGGACGCGGGGCGCACCTGGACCAAGCTGACGAATGGCGTTCCGGCGGGTGACCTGGGGCGCATCGGGCTCGACGTCTATCGGAAGAATCCCAACGTGCTGTACGCGCGCATCCAGCACGAATCCGAGACAGGCTTGTACAGGTCTGATGATGCCGGCGCCAGCTGGTCGAAAGTCAGCGACTTCAACCCGCGGCCGATGTATTTCAGCCAGGTACGCATCGACCCCACCGATGACCATCGCATCTACGTACTCGGCGTCGAGATCTTCACGTCGGACGACGGCGGGCGCACGTTCGTCCCCAACTACGTCCCGCATTCCGATCACCACGCCCTCTGGATCGATCCGGCGAATCCCAACCACGTGATCACCGGGTGCGATGGCGGCGTGAACGTCACCTGGGATCGCGGAAAAAACTGGGACTTCATCGACAACATCGACATCGGCCAGTTCTACCATGTCAGTTTCGACCTCGACACGCCGTACAACGTCATGGGCGGCCTGCAGGACAACGCGTCGTGGCATGGGCCAAGCGCGGTGCGCGCGGACATCGGGATCGGGAATTTCGACTGGTTGAACATCGGCAGCGGCGACGGCTTCGTCACGCTCGCGGACCCAACCAGCTCGAGGACGCTCTACAGCGAGTCGCAGAACGGCAACATGATGCGCGTGGATCGCCTCTCGCAGGAGCGGAAGAGCATTCGTCCGCAGCCCATGCGAGGCGAAGCGCCGTATCGCTGGTACTGGGATACGCCGATGCAGCTTTCGCCGCACAACCCGAACACACTGTTTGTCGCGGCCAACAAGGTGTTCCGGTCGACGGATCGCGGCGACACGTGGCAGGTGATCAGCCCCGATCTCACGGCGCAGATCAATCGCGACACCATGGCCATCATGGGCGTGCTCGGCCGCGACATCTCCATCGCGCGCCACGACGGCGTAGGGACATACGGCACGCTCGTCGCCTTTGTCGAATCCGCCAAGCGCGCGGGCCTGTTCTACACCGGCGCCGATGACGGTACGGTGTACGTTTCCCGTGACAATGGCGCCAACTGGACCAATATCACGGCGCGGTTCCCCGGGCTGCCGAAACTGGCGATGGTCGCGCGCATCGCGCCGTCGTCGCACGTCGAAGGGACGGTCTACGCCGCATTCGACAACCACGCGCTCGACGACAACACTCCGTACGTCTACGCCAGCACCGATTACGGAATGACGTGGCGCGCCATCACCACCGGCATTCCGGCCGGACAGGCGGTGCGTACGATCACCGAAGACCTGCGCAACCCCAACGTGCTCTACGTTGGCACGGAGTTCGGCTTGTTCGTCTCGCTCAACAAGGGTGCGCAGTGGATGCGGGTGAAAGCAAACCTGCCCACCGTGCCGATCGCCGAGATCACGCTGCACCCGCGGGACAACGACATGATCCTGGCCACCCACGGCAGGAGCATCTGGATCCTGGACGACATGTCACCATTCCAGCAGGCGTCGGCCGCGATGGCCAACGCGACGCATCTGTTCGACATGCGGGGAGCCGCCTCGTACAACCTGGGATCATTCCGCCCGGCGTTTGGCAGTCCGGGGGATCGCCGCTTCTGGGGGAAGAACCCCGAACAAGGCGCGGCAGTGACGTATTATCTCCGCACACCGGCACGATCCGTGACCGCGCGTATCAGCGACGGCACCGGAGCCGTGGTTCGCGAACTCGGGGCAGACCTCTTCGCTGATGAACTCTCCAGCGGGATTCACCGGGTCCAGTGGGACCTGCGCCACCAGGCACTGCCCGATTCGGTCGCGCCGTCAGGCGGACGCAGCGGCGGGGGTGGACCGGTCGTTCGACCCGGCGACTATCGGGTGACGCTCACCGTCGACGGTCGCGAGGCAGGAACGAAAACCGTCAGGGTGTCCGGCGATCCATTGTCGGTGATCTCCGACGCGGATCGGGCACTGTGGCATGACGTCTCCCTGGCCGTTCACCAGTTGCAGGGAATCGCTGGCGAAGCGGCGCTGCGCATCGGTGCGCTGAGTGCTCACCTGCGGGCTGTCCAGGCGTTGGTGTCGCGGTCGCCGAACCCGCCGGCGGCGCTCAGCGCCTCGGTCGAGTCGCTCGGTCGTGAACTGGCGACGCTGCGGCGGCAGTTCGGGGTAGCGGCGCCGGGTGAACCGGCGCCTTCCGGTCGCGGCGGCGGTGGCGGTGGCGGTGGCGCGCCGGTGCCTAACCAGTTGGGTAGCGTGAAAGGCCAGCTCATGGCCTCGACCTCACGACCGACCGAGGCTCAGCTACGCCTGGCCCGCGATGCACGCCAGGACCTGGTTGCCGCGGTCGAGTCGATCAACCGGATCATCGCCACCACGTTGCCGGCCGTCTATCAGGCGCTCGGCCAGCCGCAGCTTCAACCGGCCGTGGCACCGATGGCGGCCGTGACCGTTCGACTGCCGTGATTCAGTTGTCGTCCTGATCTCCTGCACAAACCGCTCGGCGCCTAACACGGCGGCGAGTTCCGGCTTCAGGACCTTGAGCGCGACCTTGCGATCGTGCTTCAGGTCCTGGGCCAGGTAGACTGTCGCCATCCCCTGCCCAAGCTCGCGCTCGATGCGGTCCCGCTCGGACAGAGCCGCTGCCAGCTGAGACGAGACGTTGTTCATTGCCGTCGCACAGGGCCGAGATATTCGTCGAGCCACTTCAGCGACTCGGCCATCATCTCGGTGCGAGGAAGAAAATGCCCGCCGTCAAAGAGGATCTGCTTCTTGTGCTCGGCGGGCGTTCCGAGCAGTCGCATGAACGGCTTTTGTGAAGTCTCGAGCGGGAAGACGCTGTCGAACCGGCCGCTGAGCACGAGAACGGGAATGTTGATGCGTGGGAGGAAGTTCACCGCATCCTCCTCCGGTCGGCGCGGTGGCGCACCGATGCCGGCCACGTTGAGCACCGCCGTGCGGAAACGTGGTTCGATCGCGAGCACGACGCCGGCGATGCGCGCCCCCCAGCTCGTGCCAATGAAGCCCAGTCGCGTGCTGTCGACGTCTGGTCGGGTCAGGGCATAGTCGATCGACCGCCGCATCTCCCGCGTCCAGCGCACCATCTGGTCGCGGTGCTCGATGGTCGGGGTAACGACGTCTCCCTGCACGGCGGTGGTTCCACGGCCATATGTGTGTTCATAGATCGGGTAGACCACCGCCCGTCCGCTGCGCACGAAGAAATCCACATACGACATCGACAGGTTGGCGCGGTCGCGCAGGATGAATGCGTCCGACGCCGGCCAGACGACCAGCGTCTGGAACGGCGGCTGGACGCGTTTGGGCAGGAACAGTACGACTTGCATCCGCGCGGTGCCGGGCACATCGAACTCGATGTCCTCGCGCACCCAATCGTTATGCGTCGTGTCGCGCGCGACGACCTGCGCATTCAATGGCGTCGGGTCGACGTCGTACAGCGCGCGGTAGCTCCGGAACGTGGCGTCGTCGACCGGCCGGAGCGTATTGATGTCACGGGTCAGCGGGGAAATAGGAGCACTCGCCCTCGCGAGGTCCTTCCCTTCGCCGACGCGCCGCACCAGCCGGATGCCGTTGATCGGGGATCGGTCGAACTCGGGCTGCGCGTAGATCTCGGAGAACAGGTATGGAGGATCGGACCAGCCGCCGCCCAGGATATAGCGGCTCCCGGGCTCCCGCGCATTCAACGTCCATTCGCGCACGTTTCCGGCGGTGGATATCGGGGACGATCCCCGACCGCGATGCGCGTGAACCTCGGCGGCGGCACCGGTCACCGGCACGGGGTGCGCGAGAAGCGCGGCTGCTGGTTCGTCACGT
>CAMPKM010000280.1 GCA_946887155.1 uncultured Gemmatimonadota bacterium | reverse complement strand
GTCAGACGCAGCGTCGAGCATCACATCGAGCTCGCTGAGCTGCTCGAGCACGATGAAGACACGGTGCCCGCAGCGCTGGCCCATGAGCGCCAGCCGCATGAACTCCTCGTCCTTGTAGCCGTTGCAGACGATGAGGTGTTCGGTGGACTCGGTGAGGCCGAGGACCGCCTGCAGTTCCGGCTTGGAACCGCATTCCAGGCCTACCTGGTGCTTGCGGCCGAACTCGAAGATCTCCTCGACCACGTGCCGTTGCTGGTTCACCTTGATCGGGTAGACGGTGGTGTACCCACCGGAATACTCGAACTCGCGGATGGCAGACTCGAAGCGGGCGCTGAGCTGCTCGATGCGCGTCTGCAGGATGTCGGAGAATCGCAGCAGGACGGGGAGGGCGACGCCCTGCTCCTCGAGGTCCGTTGCCAGCGAGTGCAGGTCGAGCGTCCGTTCCGGCCGGGCTGGATCGGGACGCACCACGACGTTGCCGCCGGCGTCGATATCGATGAAGCCCGCGCCCCACCCGTCAACGTTGTACAACGCTTTGGCGTCATCAATCGACCACTCCGGCGCGGTCGAAGCTGCTGGCGCTGGCGTGGTTGGAGTTTGCGGGGCCCGGGTGCTCGTCATGGCGCGAATCATAGGGGTTTCGATATCGTCGCGGTATCCTGCGCGACTGATACCCCGCCCGCGTCAGGCGGACCCGGTAACCTGCTGATTCCGACTTGCGGTTACCCGTCCCAGACGACAGATCATTGTCCCGGTCGCAACGTAGCGTTCGCTGGCGTTCACCCACTTTCCGTCTGACGCATGCAAACAATTGGGAAAATCATTGGTGGGCTGGTCCTCGCAATCCTCATGGTGCTGTCGGGAATCTTCGTTTTCTCGACGCAGACCCTGAACCGGGCCATCGAATACACTGATTCATCTCCGCCGACGACGCACGACTCGGCATCGCTCGCGCGTGGTCGTCACCTGGCCCGCGCCATCGGCAAATGCGTCGATTGCCATGGTCCCGACCTTGGCGGCCAGGTCATGATCGACGGAATGCCCTTCGCCCGCGTGGTCGCGCCCAACCTGACCTCGGGCCGTGGTGGCGTCGCCAATAACCGCAGCGATGATGACTTCCTTCGCGCGATCCGTCACGGGATCGGGCCCGGCGGTCGTGCCCTCGCCATCATGCCGGCGCGCAACTACTGGCATATGGGTGATGATGATGTGGGCGCGCTCATCGGCTACCTCCGGTCGGTTCCGGCCGTCGACCGGGAGCAGCCTTCCACCGCCTTCGGCCTCGTAGGCCGTGTGCTGCTGTTGAAGGGTGACCTCGACGACATGTTCGAAGCAAAGAGCATGGATCACACGGCTCGCCGTCCAGCACCGCCAGCCGCCGACACGACGGCCGACTACGGGCGTTACCTGGCCGAGATCGGCGGCTGCACTGGGTGCCACGGCCCGGGGCTCTCCGGTGGAACAGTCCCCGGCGCGCCGCCGGAAATGAAGCCGGCCGCGAACATCACGCCCGAGGGGATCGGGTCGTGGACCGAGGCGGATTTCTTCAAGGCGCTTCGCGAGGGCGTCCGTCCCGATGGGACGCCGCTCGACACGACCAGCATGCCTGTCCCGTTGACGCGAGAGATGACCGATCTCGAGACGAAGGCGATTTACATGTACCTGAAGACCGTGCCCGGGAAGGCATACGGCGGTCGCTGAGACGGTTCGGGAATTGCAAGGGCCCGGTGATCGGCCGGGCTCTTTTGCATTCTGGTACGATTTCCGCCTCGAAACCCCGGTCTCAACCCTGTACCTTACCAGTGCGATGAGATCCGGTTCGATCCAGTCGGTGGAGCACCGTCAGTGCTTCTGAAGCGCTTCTTCCATGAAGGGCTTGCCCAGGCCAGCTACCTCATCGGCTGCCAGCAAACGGGCGAAGCACTGATTGTCGACGCGAACCGGAACGTGAATCAGTATATCGCCGCGGCCAAGGCCGCCGGTCTGCGGATCACCCACGTGACCGAGACGCACATTCACGCGGACTACCTGTCCGGATCGCGTGAACTCGCCATGGCGACCGGCGCCACGCTGCTGCTGTCCGCCGAAGGCGGCCAGGAGTGGCAGTACCGGTTCGCGCGAGACGATGGCGCGACGTTTCTCCAGGATGGCGACACGTTCGCCGTGGGCAACGTGCGCATCGAGGCGATGCACACGCCGGGCCACACGCCGGAACACCTGACGTTTCTCGTCGCCGATACACTGGCGTCGCCGCAACCGATCGGCGCGCTCACGGGTGACTTCATCTTCGTGGGCGACGTCGGACGGCCGGACCTGCTCGAGCGCGCGGTGGGCGTCGAGGGCAGCATGCGCGCCGGCGCCAAGCTGCTCTTCGAATCGCTGCGCCGTTTCACCGAGCGGTGTCCGGACTGGCTGCAGCTCTGGCCCGGGCACGGCGCCGGTTCGGCCTGCGGCAAGTCACTCGGCGAGATGCCGCAGACGACGTTAGGCTACGAGAAGCTCACCAGCTGGGCGTTCCAGATCGATCGCGAAGACACGTTCGTGGAGGCGGTCCTCGACGGGCAGACCGAACCGCCGACGTACTTCGCGACCATGAAGCGCATGAACCGCGATGGTCCCGCGGCGCTGGGCGGCTTCAAGACGCCCCGTCACCTGGAGCCGGACGCGCTACGCGGCGCGCTCGAACGCGGTGACGTCATCGTCGACCTGAGCCGCGCCGACGACTTTGCGGCGTCGCACGTGCCCGGCACGATCACCATCCCGCTCACACGCGCCTTCGCCGGCTATGCGGGCTGGGTGTTGCCCTATGACCAGGACATCTACCTGCTGACTGGCGGAACCGACGAAGGACCGGTACGGCACGCCGCCGCCGAGCTGGCGATGATCGGCATCGACCGGATTGCCGGCTGGTTCGGCGGCGATGCGGTTTCGGCCTGGTCCGCCTCGGGAGGCAAGACGGTCGCATCGAGCCGGATAACACCGGCCGATGTCGCCCCCCGCGTCACCGATGGTGCGCTGGTGGTCGACGTGCGCTCGACTCCCGAATGGAAGTCCGGCCACCTGGCCAACTCGGTGCACGCACCGTTAGGCAGGTTGCTCGGTGCGATGGCCGACATGCCGCGTTCGAAGCCCCTGATCCTCCTCTGCAATACCGGCAGCCGGTCCGCCATCGGCGCCAGCCTGCTCGAGCGCGAGGGCTTCACCGACGTGTCGAACCTCCTCGGAGGCATCACCGCCTGGCGCCGTGACGGACTGCCGACCGAGGTGGACACGGTCGTCTTCGCGTCGACGACCTGATGACGCGCCGACTGGTCGCGTATTTCTTTCGCGGACTCGTCCTCCTCGCGCCACTCGCCGTCACGCTGTACGTCACCATCTGGCTGTTCCAGGTCATCGATGGGTGGCTCGGCCTGCCGATCCCCGGCGCGGGGTTCGTCGCCACGCTGCTCCTGATCACGCTCGTCGGCGCGCTCGGCTCGAACCTGCTCACTCGCGGCGCTATCTCCGTCCTCGACGGGATCCTGAGCAAGCTGCCCTTCGTCAACCTGCTTTATGGATCGACGCGCGACCTGATGAAGGCGTTCGTCGGCGAGAAGCGCCGCTTCGACAAGCCCGTGCTGGTGGAACTCTTCCCGGGCGGAAGCGCGCAGGTCATCGGCTTCGTGACGCAGGAATCGCTGGAACGGCTCGGCCATGCGACGCTGGTGTCCGTCTACGTCCCCCAGTCGTACAACTGGGCGGGCCAGGTGATCGTGTTCCCGGCGGACAAGGTACAGCACCTGAACGTCCCCAGCGCATCGGTGCTCGCCTTCATCGTTTCCGGTGGCGTCACGGACATCAAGCTGCCTGACGCCGAAACGGCAGCGGCGGGATCGTCCTGATGCGTATCCGGAACGTGTTGCTGGTCGCCGGCGTGATGTGGGGAGCTGGGTCCGGCGCTGGCGCCCAACGCGCAACGGCCGCTCCGCCGCGAGCGATTGTCCTCAGGCCGGCTCGCGTCTTCGATGGCGTCGGTCCCGGACTGCAGGAAGGTGTCGTGGTCGTCGTGCGTGGCGATCGCATCGAAGCGGTCGGCCCCGCTTCATCGGTGGCGACGCCCGCGGGAGCCGAAGTCATCGACCTGCCTGGGTTGACCCTGATTCCCGGGCTCATCGACGCCCATTCGCATGTCCTGCTCCATCCGTACAACGAGACATCGTGGGAAGACCAGGTCCTGCGCGAGTCACTCGGTGAACGCGTCGCGCGGGCGACGGTGCATCTCGCGCGCACGCTCGACGCGGGATTCACGACATTGCGTGACCTTGGGACCGAAGGCGCCGGTTACGTGGACGTGGGATTGAGGCAGGCGATCGAGAAGGGCGTCATTCCGGGACCACGGTTGATCACGGCGACGCGCGCCATCGTCATGAAGGGGAGTTACGCGCCGCGCGGCTTCGCGACGGAGCTCGACATTCCACAGGGCGCCGAGGAAGCAGCGGGACTCGAGGATCTGTCGCGCATCGTCCGCGACCAGATCCGGCACGGCGCCGAGTGGGTCAAGATCTACGCCGACTATCGCTGGGGGCCTAACGGGGAAGCGCGACCCGCGTTCACGGAAGAGGAAATCAGCCGCGTGGTCGAAATCGCGTCGAGCAGTGGCCGGCCGGTCGTTGCCCACTCATCGACCGCCGAAGGCATGAGGCGCGCAGTGATGGGCGGCGTGAGGACGATCGAGCACGGCGACCAGGGTACGCCGGAAGTCTTCCGGCTCATGGCCGAGCGTGGCGTCGCACTATGCCCGACGCTGGCGGCCGGTGACGCTACGGCCCAGTAC
>CAMPKM010000279.1 GCA_946887155.1 uncultured Gemmatimonadota bacterium | reverse complement strand
GCAGTTCGCCCCGTTCAGCAGTTCGCGCCCCTTCAGGCAGTCGACCCAAAGTCAAACCCCCGCACCGATATTCTCTCAATTTCCTGCCCGATCACCCGTTCGATCATCCGCACCATCGCAATCTCGTCAGGCGCCATGAACGTGTAAGCGTCACCCGTCTGCGCCGCGCGGCCCGTGCGACCGATGCGGTGCACATAGTCCTCCACCTGCGCCGGCACGTCGTAGTTGATGACGTGTGAGATGCCGCTGATGTCGAGCCCGCGCTGGGCAATGTCGGTCGCCACCAGGACGCGGATCTTCCCTTCACGAAAATCAGACAGCGCCTGGTCCCGCTGTGCCTGACGCTTGTCCGCATGCATCGCCGAGGCGCTGATGCCGGCGTGTTCGAGGTCGCGGACCACGCGGTCGGCGCCAACCTTCATTCGCGTGAACACCAGCACCGAGTCCATCGCTTCCGCCTTCAACAACTCGACCAGCAGCGCTGATTTCCGGCTGCGCGGTACCGGATAGACCGCATGCGTCACCGTCGTCGCGACCGACGCGCGACGCGAGACTTCCACCACGTGCGGACGGCGCAGGTACTTCCTGGCCAGGACTTCGACCTCGGGCGGCATCGTCGCGCTGAACAGCAACGTCTGCCGGTACGCTGGCATTGCCGACACCAATCGGTTGATTTGCGGCGCAAAGCCCATGTCGAGCATCCGGTCCGCTTCGTCGAGGACCAGCACCTCGAGATCATCGAACGACACGTTCCCGCGCTCGAGATGATCGATCAGCCGGCCGGGCGTGGCGACGATCACGTCGACGCCAGTCTTCAGTGCCCGCTCCTGCGGCTCCATGCCGACGCCACCATAGATCGACGTCACGACCAGAGACGTGTGCTGCGCGTATTTCCTGAAACTCTTCTCGACCTGTTGGCACAGCTCCCGTGTCGGAGTGAGCACGAGACCACGCAGGCGGTGCGGCCCGGACAACAGGCGATCGGCCACAGGAAGCGTAAACGCCGCGGTCTTGCCCGTGCCCGTCTGCGCCAGTCCGATGATGTCGCGTCCGCTCATGACCAGCGGGATCGCCGCGAGCTGAATGGGCGTGGGCTCCGTGTATCCCGCATCCGTCAGGGCCTGCAGGAGCACCGGCGACAGCCCGAGTTCGTCGAATGGGGAGATCGGCTGGATTGGAGCGCTGGCGGCGGCTCCATCCGGCTCTTTGCGTTTACTACGTGTTTTTCGGGGTTTCACGTCGCGACTGAAGCTAATCACTGTCGGCTCGGCCCGGCACGTGCTGTCCCGAACGATCTCCACTCCGGCACCAGCCTCTGCGTACCATCCCGATGCATCGACGGGAGCCCTGCAACCCGCCCATCTTTTGATGTGTCGTTACTTCGACCGCCGTTTTTTCACCAGCGTCACCGTAAATCCATGCGCCTCAGAATCCTGTTGTTCGCCCTGGCCGCGCCCCTCGTGGCAGGCGCCCAATCCGCGCGCTTGAGCGTGCCGGCCACCGTCGACACGCTCCCCAATGGCCTCACGCTGATCATCCACGAGGATCATTCCGTTCCTCGCGTAGCCACCAACATCTGGTACCGCGTCGGCTCCGGCGACGAAAAGGTCGGCCGCACCGGTTTCGCTCATTTGTTCGAGCACCTGATGTTCATGGGTTCGGAAAACGCGCCCTATCCCCAGTTCGACAAGCTGCTCGAGCCCTTCGGCATGGGAGCCAACGGGTCCACCACCGAAGACCGCACGAATTACATCCAGGACGGCGCCGCCAACGGTCTCGAGATGGTGCTCTGGCTCGAGGCCGATCGCATGGGGTGGATGCTGCCGACGATGGACAGCGCCAAGGTCGATGCCCAGCGCGACATCGTGAAGAACGAACGGCGCCAGAGTTACGAGAACCAGCCGTACGGCAAGGCCGCCGACATCCTGCCGCCGGCCCTCTATCCCAAGGGTCATCCCTACTCGTGGCCCGTCATCGGGTCGATGGCCGACCTTTCGGCGGCGTCGCTCGAGGACGTGAAGGATTTCTTCCGTCAGTACTACGCGCCTAACAATGCGGCGATCGTCATCGCCGGCGCCGTCAACACCGACTCGGTCCGGCGGCTGGTCCGGAAATATTTCGGCGACATCCCGCGCGGTCCGGCGATCGAGCGCAACACGCCCGCGCCATTCACGGTTCGCGATACGGCCATCGTGGCTGAAGATCGCGTGCAGCTACCGCGCCTGTACCTGGGCTGGCACACGGTCAACAACACACACAAGGACGCGGCGCCACTCAATATCCTCTCCTACCTGCTGTCCGGCGCGCGAAACAGCCGACTCACCAACAACCTCGTGTACCAGCGCGAGATCGCCAGCTCGGTCTCGGCATTCAGCGACGTCAAGCGGCTCGATGGCGACTACTCGATCGTTGCCACGGCGCGACCTGGACAGGGACTCGATTCGCTCAAGGTCGCCATCGATCGCGAGCTGAATCGCCTCGCGACCGAGGGGCCGAGCGCGCGCGAGCTCGACCAGGCAAAGAACGCGCGCGAGTCCTCGTTCCTCAACAGCCTCGAGTTCGTCGACGCCAAGGCGGACCGGCTGAACAGCTATGCCTACTTCAACGGCACGCCGGACTATTTCCAGAAGGACCTGGACGCGCTACGCGCCGTCACCGCCGACGACATCAAGCGCGTCATCGATACGTACCTGCGCGGGCCCAGGGTGATGCTCAGCATCGTTCCGACGGGCAAGCTCGAACTCGCGGCGAAGAAGGTGATCATCCAATGAGACCGTCTGATCTGGCTGTCCTGATCCTGTTGGCGCCCGCGATCGCCATCGCGCAGAAGTCGCCGAACCCGTCGCCGCCGGAGACCCCGGCGGCACTGCCCCTGCGCGTCCCCGCCGTCCGCTCCTTCGCGCTGCCTAACGGGATCCAGGTGAAACTGGTGGAGCAGAACGAACTGCCACTCGTGCAGGTGACCCTCAGCGTGGCTGGTGGCTCGCGGCTCGATGCCGGGACACCGGGGATTGCGACCTTCATGGCCGGAATGCTCGACGAAGGAGCCGGAACCCGCGACGCCCTCGCCCTGCAGAGTGAACTGGCCTACCTGGGCGCCAACCTGGGGACGTCGGCCGACTGGGATCGCTTCACGGTCGGCCTCAAGGTCCCGGTGCGCTCGCTCCCCGCGGCGATGGCGCTGATGGCCGACGTGGCGCTGCGCCCGACCTTCCGCGCCGACGATGTCAGGCGGCAGCGTGACCTCCGGCTCACGGCCCTGCTGAGCTCTCGCGACCAACCCGGCACACTGGCTGGACTCGCCTTCAACCAGGCCGTGTTCCCGGCGGAGCATCCGTATTCGCGGAACGCCATTGGTGACAGCGCCACCGTGGCAACGTACGACTCGTCGCTGGTCCGCCGTTTCTACGAGGGAGCAATGCGACCGGACCGCGCGACCCTGTACGTCGTCGGCGCTGTCCGCGAGGGAGACATGCGCGCGTTGCTGGCCAGGCATTTCGGGTCGTGGCGGCCTAACGGGACGGCGATCGCCATCGCCGACGCGCCGGCCGCCGCGCCTCACCCGGCCTCGACGCGCGTCTGGCTGGTCGACAAGCCCGAAGCCGCACAGAGCGTGATCTTCATCGGCTGGCCGGGCGTCGAGCGCAGGTCGCCGGACTACGCGGCGCTGGCGGTCATGAACACGCTACTCGGCGGTTCCTTCACGTCGCGACTCAACATGAACCTCCGCGAGGCCAAGGGCTACAGTTACGGCGCGAGCTCCGGCTTCACGTTCCGCGTCGTGCCTGGGCCGTTTCTGGCTTCGTCGTCGGTGCGCACCAACGTCACCGACAGCTCGCTGATCGAGATCTTCAAGGAAATCCGCGGCATGCGGGACACCCCGGTCACCAGCGAGGAGCTGAGCACGGCAAAGAACTACGTCGAGCTCGGGCTGCCTGGTACGCTCGAGTCGACGTCACAGGTGGCATCGCAGATGTCACAGCTGGCGGGGTACGGCCTCACGCTGGAGGAATTGCCACGCCTCGCGGCGCGCGTCCGTGCCGTTACCGCCGCCGACGTCCAGCGCGTCGCACGTCAATACCTTACTCCCGACCGCGCCCACGTCGTCGTCGTCGGTGACCTCGCAAAAATTAAGGCGCCCATCGAGGCGCTGGCACTCGGACCGTCGACGACACTCGAGGTGTCGAAAATCGTGCGGTAAAGCCAGGTAAAGGCGGAAGGTGGAACGGCTTGCCGCTCGCGTTTCAACCCTCCGCCTTCAACCTTCCGCCTCGACGTTCACGATCAATTCGATGATCTCGTCAGGCACTTCTTCTGCCGGCACGTGGCCCACGCCTTTCAGCACCGCCACGTCGGCGTGACGGAAGCGGCTGGCGTGTGCCGTTGCGACGTCGTGAGGAATCAGCCGATCGAGTTCGCCAAAGCGGATCACGACCCGGCAATGAGAGAGGATCTCGGTCCTCGGATCGCGCGGCGAGAAATCGAACTCGCGCACGGACTGCAGCAGCGCCGCGCCGCCGGATGCCACCAGCGAATGCCGAGGGCGCGGGCGACCGTTATGCGCCGCAAGTCCGTGAAGCCGATGGGAGCCAGCAGCACCAGCGCCGATATGCGACCGCGCAGGTGAGATGCGGCATCCATGGCCACCGCGCCGCCGATCGACTGGCCCACCAGCACGCACCGCTCGATGCCCAGCGTATCAAGCAGTTGCTCCACCCACTCGGCCATCGCCTTCGGCGCCCACGCTCCGGGCGGCAACTGGGTTTCGCTCCACCCGTGGCCACGCAGGTCGGGCGCAATCGCCCGGTAGCCGGCTCTGCCTAACGC
>CAMPKM010000278.1 GCA_946887155.1 uncultured Gemmatimonadota bacterium | reverse complement strand
GTTTCGACGCTATCTAGGGCGGTTTACGGGGGTTCCGGGGCTGACGGGGCACCGGATCGCCGGCACGTCGCGCTCTTCCGCACCTTGATCGACGACATGTTGCAGCAGATTCGCGAGCTGCGGTCGCACGCGGGACCGTGGCCTTCCGAGGAACGCGAACGCGTCGAGGCCGACCTCGAACGCATCATGGCGCAGGTGCGGAATGCCGCTTTGCGCCAGGGAGAGTAACGTCCTCACCATCCGTCGTGGCCGCTGGGCGCATGGATGACGTGGATCGCTGACGCGGGACTCTGGACCGCGATCGTCCTGACGGGTATTGCGGCCGGCATGCTCGCGCCGTGGTGGCGGCGTGATGGTCGGCCGGCGTTTGTCGAAAGCGTCCTGCTCGCTGCTGCCGCGGCATCGGTTGCTGCTCTATGCGCGAGGGCAGGACAGCTCATTAGCGGGTCGCTGTCGAATCCGTGGCTCGCGTCGTTCGTGCCTATCGAGGTCGGGCCGCTGTCGCGGCTCGCCGTGCTCTGGGCAACGCTTCCGGGCGGCGCACTGACGGCGTCCACGATCCTGCTGGTCTGGCTGGCGGTTTCACCACGAGCGCGTTCAAGCGCCGCTGGAAATCGCCGGGCGATGATCATCACGGTCCTGGCGCTCGCGTTGTCGGGCGTGAGCGCCTGGTTTGCGCCGGCTCCTGGACTTGCCGGTACGATTCCGCCCTTTGCGCAGCACCTGTCAGCGACGATTGCTCCGTTGCTGGCGCTGGTCGCGGTCATCGTGACCACCTGGGCCTGCGTCCATGCCTTCACCCAACGCGAGCCGGCGAGCCGCGAGTTCCAGCTGGCCTGGCTGCTGTCAACGGCTGCGATCGGTCTCGAGCAGGTGGCGCGGAGCGCACTCGGGATCGGCCCGCGCGACGCCATCATGTTAGGCAGCGCGTCGTCGGGGCTCGTGCTGTGGCTGATGACGAGCGCGCTGCTGCACGATGGCGTTAGGCGCCGGCTGCTTCGGGTGGCGGGAACCGTGTCTCACTCCCGGTCCGGCGCGCTGGTCGCCCACACGGGTGCGGTGTGCGTGGCCGTCTCGTTTGCGCTGCATGCATTCGCCGCCCGATCGAACGTGATGTTGCCTCCTGGGCAACCGGTGGAAGTGATGGACGCATTCCGGAAACCGTGGGTGCTCGTGAACCAGGGGGTCTCCCGTTTCGACGAAGAAGGCGTCGACGTCACATCGCTGGCGGTCGACGTGCGCACTCCAGGCGGAAAGAGCACGTTGTTGACGCCGGAGATTCGCGAGTACCACGCGCCGGACGGCCAGCACCTGGGCAATGGGATCGTGCGGCGCAAATCCACGCGCGGTCCGGTCCAGGCGATGCGTATTCTCTTTACCGAGGCGGATTCGCTGGATGCGGGGAGCGTGCGCGTTACCTTCCTCCCCGCGCCCGTGCTCTGGCCGGTGGGCGTCCTGATGCTCCTGGTCGCGGCCGTCGCCGGGCTGTTGCGTCGAGAGCCTTCGATACCTCATCACGTGGATACATGAGTCAGGAGCTGGTGCTCGTCATCATTGGCCTGGTCGTGGCGGCCATCGTGCTCCGTCCGCTGGTGCGGACGCGCGCGAAGCCGCTGGCTGCGCCGATGGTTCGCGATCCCGGACCTGCCGTCGCGTCGGCTGACGAGTTGGCGGAACTCGAACTCGACCATGCCATGGGACGCGTGAGCGATGCGGATTACGAGCGCTGGCGCGGTGAGATCGGGGCAGCGCCGGCGCCGGTGCCTGACGAGAATCACGATCCCGTGACCACCGACGCCGTGGTGAGGGCCGAGTTACTCGTCAGGCACTTCAGGGAACGTCGAGCGGTGAGCTGCGCGAAGTGTGGGGAGCGCCCTGAGCCCGATGCGCGTTACTGCTCCAATTGCGGGAGTCTGCTTTCTTAGCGCAGCGGATTTCCGCGGGTGGTCAAGGGCTGGAGAAGCGAGTTTTCGCGGCTGAGACGGATGTTCGCGGTCGGTCAGGGGCTTGAGAAGCGAGTATTCGCGGATGAGGCGAATTTTCGCGGGAGGTCAACGGCTGGAGAGGCGAGTTTCGCGGCAGGTCAACGGCTGCAGAAGCGAGTATTCGCGGATGAGGCGAATTTACGCGGCAGGTCGACGGCGGGAGAAACGAGTTTTCACGGGTGAGGCGAAGTTTCGCGGCGGGTCAACAGATGGAGAAGGGAGGTCAGCGCTCGATGGCTTCCAGGCGCCGCAGTGCGATCCTCAGCGGGATGAATGTCGCCAGCAGGCAGACCGCGGCCGCCGCGGCCAGGCCCGCGACCAGTTCGGTCGGCGCGACAGCGTGCCCTGCCTGCCGGGCGCCTAACCACGCGTAAATCGGTCGCGCCTCGAGGATCAGCACGACCCCGATCAGGCCGACCGAGGTCATCATGAACAGCAGGCCGCCGAATGAGGTGGGGATCTGCGCGGCGTTCTCGGACTCGAACCGCGGGTACATCGTGCCGAACCCGATGGCCAGCCCGGCGATCGCGAACGTCATCAGCGTAACAGTCCCCACCGACACCGCGAACATGAACGCGCTCACCTGCAGCATCACATTCGTCGCCGTGACGATGCCTACCGCGAGCAGGAGCAGGGGCAGCGTGCCGGTCCAGAACTTGGCCCAGAGCAGATCCCGCATCGACATCGCGCTCGAGCGGAGCAACCACCATGTGCGCCCTTCCAGGCTCACCGCGGGGAAGAGGAATCGTGCGGCAATGGACGCGAGCACGAAGCCGGACAGGGCCAGGTTCATGAACGGAATGACGTTCACGATGAAAAAGGTCATGCCGTCACCCGTCAGCGGCAGGTAGCGCACGTTCACCACGTACACCACCACCAGCACCGCCAGCAGGATCAGTTGCGACCACTGCGTGGAATCGCGGAAGAACACCCGCAGTTCCTTCAGGACCAGCTCGCGGCGGAGCGTGCCTAACGGCGCCAGCGCCCACCGGAGAAAGCGGGTTCCCGTTCCCTCACGCGCGAATCGCTGCGCCCCTTCCTGGGCCTTGGTGAAACCGATCGGGAACAGCCGCCAATGGAGCAGGGCGCCGACGACGACCATCCCGGCGGCGGTGGACCAGAGCAGGTAGACAGGAAGGAAATCGCCGCGGTCGGTCAACGATCCCATCAGCATCCGCTGCAGCCAGTCGCTGGGGAGGAAGGGCGACGATCCACCGCGCAGCACCGAGATGAACTCGACCAGAGAACGGAATCCTTCCGGACGCGCCAGTTGCTCGGGTCGAATGAGGCGGAACAGCACGACCAGGCCAGCCGCCGCGAGCACGCCAATCACCGACAGGATGTCGCGCGTGCGGCGTGCCGGAAAAATGTTCACCAGCAATAGCGTGACGGCGCTTCCGGCGGCCGCCGGGATGATCATGAACGGCACGAACCCCGCGATCGCGACGAGCACGAACTGGAAGCCGCCGTCGAAGGCCATGCCGTAAGCGGCGAGCATGGGCACGCTCAGCAGCACCACCATCCAGCTCGAGTGCAGCAGCGTCTCGAACAGCCGGCTCACGTACAGCGACAGCCAGTCGACCGGCGATGACATCAGCAGCTCGAGGTCCTTCGCGAGGAAAAAGCTCGACAAGGCAGCGATGATGTTGGACAACAGCAGGATCGCCGAGAACGACAGGAGCAGCAGGCCAAGCAGCTTGCCCGCGAGCAGGGCACCGATTTCGTCGACGCCGGCGAAGTAGCGAAGCACGCGGTACAACAGTCCGAACG
Organism: uncultured Gemmatimonadota bacterium; assembly: GCA_946887155.1. The sequence goes on along the minus strand of CAMPKM010000278.1, from coordinate 1,085 downwards.
CCACGCCCCAGAACAACGCACCGACGACGCCTAACACCGCCCAGCGCGCGACGCGGCCGCGTTCCCCCTGCGCCGCCCGCGCGCGAACGGTCATCCATTTGGGACTGATGAGCGTGCGCAGGGAAGCCCGCGATGCACCGGGCGAAGACTGTGGCGCCACGGCGCGCGGGGTCGGAACCATGCCGGCGTGCAGCCGTTCGGCATTCAGCACGACAGGACCTCGACCAGGTCGCGGGCCGCCGTCTCGCCCGTCAGCTTCAGGAAGATGTCCTCCAGCCCGTCGGCCCCGGACTCGGCTTCACGCTGGAGTTCGTCCATGGTGCCTGACGCGGCGATCTGGCCGCGCCGGATGATGCCGATCCGGTCACACATGTGCTGCGCGACCTCCAGCGTGTGCGTCGACATCATGATGGTGTGGCCGCGCCGCGTGTATTCGCGAAACAGGTCCTTGAGGATGCGTGCCGCCTTCGGGTCGAGGCCCACCATCGGCTCGTCGACCACGATGACGTCGGGCCGGTGCACGAACGCCCCGGAGATGATCAGCTTCTGGCGCATCCCGTGGCTGTACGATTCCACCAGCTCGTCGCGCCAGTCCTCGAGGTCGAACAGGCCAAGCAGCTCGCGACCGCGATGCTCGACCTGCGGTCCCTGCTGTCCGTACAGGCCGGCGACGAAACGCAGGTACTCCATCCCGGTGAGTTTTTCATAGATGAACGGCCGGTCCGGGATGAACCCGAGCAACGACTTGGCTTCGTCGGGCCGGGCAACGATGTCGATGCCGCCAATGCGGATGCGACCCGATGTTGGCCGCAGGATGCCGGCGATCATTCGCAGCGTCGTGGTCTTGCCGGCACCGTTAGGCCCGAGAAAGCCGAAGAGTTGTCCCGACGGCACCTCGAGGTCGATCGCGTCCACCGCGGTGAACGTCCCGTATTTCTTGGTGAGGCCTTCGAGCTGGATCATGGTGGCGGATGTCGGCTATCGAGTGGAAGGAACGATCTTCGAGATGGAGATCTCGAGCCGGCTGAGCACGCGGGCGAGATCGGGTCCGGGATCGGCGGCGCCGGTCAGAAACGCGAGGTGTG
>CAMPKM010000277.1 GCA_946887155.1 uncultured Gemmatimonadota bacterium | reverse complement strand
ACGCAGGCGACCTTCGGCGGTGTTGTAGCGGCCGGCGAGATAGAGGTTGTCATTCAACAGCCGGTACGTGAGCTCGTAGGCGTTCTGCGTCCACTTCCGGTTTTCAGGCTCGTTGCGCGCGCGGCCCTTCGCGTTTTCGATGTTGCCGAAGAATTCGAGGTTGCCAACCTTCACGAACGGGTTGATGACCCAGGCGCGGGCTTCGCTCTGGAAGCCGGGTTGCACGTTGCCCGTCCACGCGCTGTCCTTCTCGGTACCGGCGGTGTTCACCATGATCTGGTAGTAGCGCGATCCGGCGCGGTCACCGGTGTAGAGCGAGTTGTTGTTCGCCTTGGACTGCGCGAACATCGATCCCGTCAGGCGGATGCGCAGGTCGTCGCTGTATTCCTTGTCGAAGCCGACCTTGCCCATGAAGGCGGGCGAGCGCTTCTCGGGAACGGTGACCTGTCCGCGGGTTTCACCCGAAGCGGCGCCGGCCATCGCCAGCCAGGGACCGGTGCGGAAATACACTTCCCCGCCGATCTCCGTCGTGAACGCATCCATCAGCAGGTTGCCGACGAGCGGGTTGTACATCGCGTTGCCGTTGTCGGTGCGGCGGAAGTGCGCGTCGCCGTAGTTCAGCTCATAGTGACCGATGCGCAGCGTCACGTACTTCATGATGTTCTCGAGCGCCGCGACCTGCAGCGGCGACTGGTCGATCAGGATGTAGCCATCCTTCACCCACGTCTCCTGGTGGTGGCGCGAGGACAGGTAGTTGGTCATCTGCACGCGGATGCCGGGCGCGAGCTGCGCGTTCAGGTAAACGTTCGCTACCGCGTTGTTGAAACCGCCGCCGATGCGAAGCAACTGATTCTGGTCGACGTTGTTGACCAGCTTCGGGTCGGCGGTGTTCTCGTGGTTGATGCCCTGGAACTGCTGCGTGAAGGCGCCGCCCCACGTGAGCTTGAAGCCGGTGTAGGTGACCGTGTCCTTCTTTGGCGTCTCGAACACGTTGAGGCCGCGCTGGTCGACCGGCCGCATGTGCTGGATTTCGATACCAGGCGCCTTCGAAATGGCCGGGGCAGCGGCGGGCTTTGCCGATGAATCCGGCTTGCCTGAAGCGGTGCCACTGGCGTTTCCGCCGTCCTGTGCGCTGGCCGGCAAGGCGATCAGCAGTGCTGCCAGGGTTGTGAGACTCATCGTGCCTTTCATGGATTTATCCCTCGAGATGGATCGTTTGAAATCGTCAGGCAGGTGTGCGACGGGCTACTGAGCGCCATCCTTCAGCACGAGGTCGAACCCGACCTTCACCAGGTCGCCGACCTTCATGCGGCCGAACATCATCGTCGGCGGCTTGAGTCCGAACTCGGTCATCTTCAGCGGATACGTCGCGGCAATGCGCAGGGCGCCGTCGGCGGCCGGTGTCGCGATGGCAGCGATCTCGATTTCCTTCTCTGTTCCGCCGAGGGTGAGGACGCCCTTGATCGTGACGTTGACGGAATCGCCGGACTTCAGGAGCTCATGACTCGTCAGGCGGAACTCGATCTGGGGATGTTCTTCGGCCTTGAGCGCCTTTTTCAGGTGGCCGTTCATCGTGCCGTTGCCGCACTCGAGCTTTTCCGTCGGGATCACGAGCGTCGCGCCCGTCACGGCCATGGTGCCGGCGAGCGTGGTGGCCACGGCGTTCGGTTCGGCGTCGAGCTTCAGTTCGAACGTGGTTGCCTTGCATTCCCAGCCGCGCATCGAGGACGTACCACCGACCCAGATCCGGCTTTCCGGCATGGAGTCAATGCCCGTCGCGGCATTCAGCGTCCCGCCTGCGCCTATCAACAGCGGCAACAGTGCGGCAAGAATCCAACGGGCTGGTTTCAGGTTGCTAGTCATGTTCTGTCCCTCCGGGGAGGTCGCGTAGTGCTGCGTCATTGGTGCGTGTGAAGGTCGTCTTGTCGAAGGGCCGTTGAAGTCCGGCAAAGCGTGGAACTCGCGTGAGGCATCCAGTGCCATCGCCTGTCGGGGATTCGCCGACGTCTTGGTCATCGCTGGTCGACGACCGCCCGGGCGGGCGAGCGGACGAACGTTTCCAGGGTGAAGACCGCGTTGCCGAGTCCCGGCAGCGAACTCTCGATTCTGAGCGGGACGCGGTCGCCATCGGCCGTCATGAAGAGCCGGATCACGCCTTCACCGCTGAAGCGCGGATCCCGAACGCGCAGCTCGGTGACGATGACCTCGAACTCACCGAGTGCCGAATGGATCGTTTCCCGTCCCAGGACCCGGATACACACCGGATTGCGCTCCGCGTCGAAGTGCCGGTTCAACGACCAGGAGCTGTCCGGTTCGAGGGACAGGGTCCGGATGTAGTAGATGAAGGACAGTTCGTCGAGCGGCGTGTCGGTCAGGCTGATGCCGCTATCGCCTTTCGATCCCGTCCAGCGCATCTCCTCCGGATACAGCTCGACGTCAGAGTTGCGACGAGACCAGAGGTAGCGGTGCCGCTGTTCGAAGCGGAGCGACGCCATGCGATTCACGTCGAGCCATGAATCGGTGTGGTTGATCGCCTTGATCGGGCCGACGCCCACTTCGACGGCAGAACGGAGGAGCAGCGTCGAGGTTCCGCGCAAATCAACCGGGCCCTCGATCCACATGGTTCCCTTGCCGCTGGCGCGCATCTTGTCGACGCGGACGTGATAGGTCAGGCGCTCGCCGGCGCCGAAGGGAAGCGGCGCTTGCGCCTCCACCGTTCCGGCAATCGCGGTAACCAGCGCTGTGGTGAACACCACGCGCTGCCACACACCACGATCCGCCCAGCTTGTGCCGCCCATGTTGGTCTCCCATGAAGCCGCGCATGTTGCGCTGCTCAAAGGACGGCGTTACCGAACTGCCTCAATGTCAGGCAGGTATGGGAATTTTCGTACGGGTTCGCTTCGAAGCCTGTCGGGGGAGTCCTGACGATGAACCGCGGCATGCGGGACGCTTAATCATGATGTCGCAGCGTCCGTAGACTGACGCGCCTGGTTGCTACTTGAAAGGCTCGACACGCACTTTGCACCAGGTTCAACATCCCTGCATGCTCCCCACAATGACTGCACTGGCGTCCGACGTCGTATTACGCGACGGATCAACCTTGCGGCTGCGACCAGTCGAACCTGGCGATGAGCAGCGACTGCTGGCGTTTTTTCGCGGGCTCTCCGACACGTCGCGACGCTTTCGCTTTTTCGGTACCTCGAGCGACGAATCGCTGACGAAAGAACTGCGCCGGCAATTGCATGGGGATTCCCACCATGCCGGCATCGTGGCCATCGAGGGTCATGAGGGCCGGATCGTGGGTCACGCGGCGTACGCGGTGATCGGTTCCGATAGCGCCGAAGTGGCGTTTACGGTGGCCGAGTCGTACCAGGGCCGTGGGCTGGGAACGATCCTCGTCGGCGAGCTCGCGCGCACGGCCTCGGCGGCCGGGATCGTGGTGTTCCGGGCCGTGGTGATGCCGGACAATTACCGGATGCTGTCGGTCTTCCGCGAATCGGGCTTCAGCCTCACGATCGACGCCGTGCCTGACGAGATCCGCGTGACCTTCCCGACGGCGTTGACGGACGAAGCCGTCGAGCGCTATGAAGGGCGCGAATGGACGAGCGCCGTGAATGCGATCAACGCGTTCTTCCGGCCCCGCTCCGTGGCCGTGATCGGTGCATCACGGCAACGCGGTACGATCGGCGCCGAAGTGCTCCACAATCTCCTCGCCTACGGATTCAACGGTCCGGTCCTTCCGGTGAACCCGTCGGCGCCAGTCGTTCAGAGCATCGTCGCGTATCCCGCCGTGGACGACGTGCCGGGGCCGGTGGACCTGGGCGTGATCGTGGTCCCCCGTAGCGCCGTACTGGCCGTCGCTGAAGCATGCGGTCGGAAGGGCGTTCGCGCGCTCGTCGTCATCTCGGCCGGGTTCTCCGAAGTCGGCGACGAGGGAATCGTCAGGCAGCAGGCGCTGGTACGCACGTGCCGGGAGTACGGGATGCGCCTCATCGGCCCCAACTGCATGGGCATCCTCAACACCGATGCGGACGTCCGGCTCAACGCGACGTTCGCGCCGCAGGCTCCGCCCGCCGGACGCGTGGCGTTCATGTCGCAGAGTGGCGCGTTAGGGCTTTCCATCATTGATAATGCCACCTCCCTGGGCCTCGGGATCTCGACATTCGTTTCCATCGGCAACAAGGCTGACATCTCGGGCAATGACCTGATCCGGTACTGGGAACAGGACCCGCACACCGACGTCATCCTGTTGTACCTGGAATCGTTCGGCAATCCGCGAAAGTTTTCCCGCATCGCGCGGCGCGTCGGTCATGCGAAGCCGATCGTCGCGGTCAAGAGCGGACGCTCGGCGGCCGGCGCCAGGGCGAGCGGATCGCATACCGGCGCCCTGCTGGCCGCGTCGGATGTTACCGTCGATGCGCTTTTCCGCCAGGCGGGCGTCATTCGCACCGACCGGCTGGAGGAGCTGTTCGATGTGGCAGCCCTGCTCGCCAGCCAACCCCTGCCGGCCGGGCGTCGCGTGGCGATCCTCACCAATGCCGGCGGGCCCGGCATCCTCTGCGCCGATGCCTGTGAAGCGGATGGCCTCGTGATTCCCGCGTTAGGTAGCGCCACGCAGGCGGCGTTGCGGGCGATCCTGCCACTGGAGGCCAGCGTCGGCAACCCGGTGGACATGATCGCCTCCGCGACCGCTGCCCAGTACCAGGAAGCGATCGGCGTCATCGGGCGCGATCCGGATATCGACGCCGTCGTCGTCATCTTCATTCCGCCGCTGGTGACCAGGCCGGAAGACGTGGCGCGGGCGATCGTCAACGGCGCCAGGGAACTCGCTGGCGCGAAGCCGGTGCTCAC
>CAMPKM010000276.1 GCA_946887155.1 uncultured Gemmatimonadota bacterium | reverse complement strand
TCCAGAGCTAGAATTACTTCGTGAGTGATGTGAGTCGCCGTATGACGTCCATCCGCCATCTCCCAGCCGCCATCCCCAATGCACGCTGACGTCCTAGAGAAGCTGGTTTCCCTCTGCAAACGGCGCGGTTTCATCTTCCAGTCGTCGGAAGTGTACGGAGGCACCGGTTCGGTGTGGGATTACGGCCCGTTAGGCGTCGAGCTGAAGAGGAACATCAAGGACCGCTGGTGGCATGCGATGGTTCGCGCGCGCGATGACATCGAGGGAATCGACGCGGCCATCCTCATGCATCCGAAGGTCTGGGAGGCCAGCGGCCACGTCGCCGGCTTCAGCGACCCGCTCATCGACTGCAAGGCGTGCAAGGCGCGGTTCCGTGCCGACCAGATCGAAGGTTCCCAGTGTCCGCGGAAGCCGAGCAAGCGGCCGGGGGAGCATACCGATTGCCAGCTCACCGAGCCACGGCTCTTCAACCTCATGTTCAAGACGTTCATGGGGCCGGTGGAGGATAGCGCGGCGATCGTCTACCTCCGTCCGGAGACGGCCCAGGGCATCTACGTCAACTTTCTCAACGTCCAGCAGGCCACGCGGCAGAAGGTGCCGTTCGGCATCGCCCAGATCGGGAAGGCATTCCGGAACGAAATCACGCCCGGCAACTTCATCTTCCGGACGCGCGAGTTCGAGCAGATGGAGATGCAGTTCTTCGTCGATCCGCAACAGCCCTCGGGCGGGCGCACCGACATGGAGTGGTTCGAGTACTGGAAGGAGCAGCGTCTGCAGTGGCACCTGGCGTTAGGCCTGGAGCGCGAGCGCCTCATGTTTCACCAGCACACGCCGGAGGAACTCGCGCACTACGCCCGGGCGGCCTTCGACGTCCAGTTCGATTTCGGCGGCACCCTGGGATTCCAGGAGATCGAAGGGGTGCATCATCGCGGGGACTTCGACCTGACGCAGCACCAGCAGTTCTCCGGCAAGCGGCTCGAGTATCTCGACCAGCCAGCGAACCGTCGTTACGTGCCGTTCGTGATCGAGACGTCCGTGGGCGCCGACCGCACGCTGCTGGCGGTGCTCGTGAACGGCTATCGGGAGGAAAAGGTGGAGGGCGAGGACGAGGGGCGCGTGGTGCTTCGCCTGCTGCCGTCGCTGGCGCCGATCAAGGCCGGCATCTTCCCGCTGGTCAAGAAGGACGGCATGCCGGAGTTCGCGGAAAAGCTCGCCGCCGACCTGCGCCCGCATTTCCCGGTGTTCTACGACGAATCGGGCGCCATTGGCCGCCGGTACCGCCGCCAGGACGAGGTCGGCACGCCATTCTGCCTGACGATCGATGGCCAGACGATCCAGGACAACACCGTCACGGTCCGCGATCGCGATACCCTGGTGCAGGAACGCGTCGCCGCCGACCGGGTCCGCGAATTCATCGCGGCCCGACTTGCCTGACGAGTCCCACCCGCACGGAGCCTCGGTGACGACACAACCAGGGAGTGTGGCGGAACAGATCGACTGGGAGGGCGCCCTGTGGGAGTGCATCGCCCACTTGCAGGCGCTGATCCGCATGGACACCGTCAATCCGCCGGGCCGGGAAATGGGAGTGGCGCGCTACATGGACGACGTCCTGCGCGGCGCCGGGATCGAGACGACCCTGCTCGAACCGGCGCCGGGCCGGGCCGTACTGGCCGCGAGACTGCGCGGCTCGGGCAAGCACCGGCCGGTGATGCTGCTCGCGCACATGGACGTTGTCGGCGTCGAGCGGGAACGCTGGTCGACGAACCCGTTCGGCGGGGAGATCCTCGACGGGTTCGTCTATGGCCGCGGCGCGATCGACGACAAGGGCATGCTGGCCGTGAACCTGCAGACGATGCTGTTGCTCAACCAGCATGTCGTGAAGAACGGCGGCACGTTGGACCGCGACGTCGTGTTCCTCGCGACGTCGGATGAGGAATCCGGCGGTGAATTCGGCATCGACTGGGTCATCGCCAGGCACCCTGAACTGGTGGACGCCGAGTTCGCGCTCAACGAAGGAGGGCGCGTTCGCGAGGTCAACGGGCTGCTCATGTTCGCCGCGGTCCAATGCGGCGAAAAGATCGCCAACGTGCTGCGCCTGACCGCCACGGGGACGCCCGGTCACGCCGCGGTTCCCATTCCCGACAATGCCGTGGCCAGGCTGGCACGCGCGGTCGCGGCCGTTGCCGACCACCGTGAACCGGTGGTGCTGACACAGGTGAGCGAACAGTTCTTCGCGGGACTGTCAGCGTTCTGGCCGGAACCGGACGTCCGCGCCGCCATCGCCGACGTCTCGTCAGGCAGCGCCGAGCGGCTCGCGTCGGGCGCCCGCCAGCTCGAGGGGCATCCGGCATTCAACGCCATGCTGCGGAACGGGATTTCGCCGACGATGCTGTCGGCGGGCGTGCGCGCCAACGTGATCCCGGCCGAAGCCAGTGCCACGCTCAACGTCCGGTTGCTTCCGGGCCAGTCGCTGGAAGACCTGATCGTCAGGCTCAACGCGGCGATCGGTGATTCGCGCGTCCAGATCACGGTCGACGGCCGGAGCGTCGAGGCGCCGCCGTCACCCGACGATACGGCCATGTACGACGCCATCCGCAGTGCGTTAGGCGCGCTGGCCCCCGGTGTGCCGGTGGTCCCGTTCCTCAGCACCGGCGCGACGGACAGTGCCTCCATGCGGCGGGCCGGGGTCCAGGCGTACGGCATCCTCCCGTTCCCGCTGACGGAATCGGACGAAGGCCGCATGCACGGCCATGACGAGCGTGTGTCCGTTTCTTCCCTGGCATTTGCGGTGCGACTGAGCTGGGAGATTTTCACCCGCATTGCGGTTGCCTGACATGGCCGACCGTCCGGTTGCTGTCGTCACGGGGGCGTCGCGCGGCATCGGCCGCGCCATTGCGCTCCGTCTTGCCCGGACGCACCGCATCGTGGCACTCGCCCGCGACGCCGAGCGGCTGCGCGTTCTGGCCGGCGAGATCGCCGCGAGCGGCGGCGCCTGCGATCCCGTCGCCGTAGACCTCAGGAGCCAGGCGTCGATCGAGCGGGCACTCGCCGGCGTGCGGGCGGACGTCGTGGTCAACAATGCCGGTGTCATTACCAAGAAGCTCTTGACGCAAATGAGCCCGGACGAGTGGCGCGAGATGATGGACGTGAACGTCAACGCCATTTTTCACGTCACCCGCCTCCTCCTGCCGAACATGATCGAGCGGAAGGGCGGCCACATCGTGAACATCGCGTCGATCGCCGGACGCAGCGCGTTCGCTCGGGGCACCGGCTATGTCGCCACGAAACACGCCGTCCTGGGGTTCAGTGAATCGTTGATGCTGGAAGTGCGCGAACACGGCGTGAAAGTGTCGGTCGTGATGCCCGGCTCGGTGGCGACAGACATGATCGTCGGTGACAGCACGGACCAGAGCTGGATGCTGAAGCCCGAGGATGTCGCGGAAGTGGTAGCCAATATCCTGTCGTCGTCCGCTCATTCGCTGACGTATCAGGTCGAGGTCCGTGCCGCGAACCCGCGGAAATGAGCCTGGCCCTCTGCCGTCCGCCATCCGCCATCCCCTAGTTTGTAGCCGTGCCGAAGCCGACCCGAATCCTCACTCACGAGCGCTTCAAGGCGCTTGGCGAGACACCGGAATCAACGATCCGGGAGTTGATGGTGGTGCGCGAAATCGCGCACGCATTCCTTCACTCGGACCGACCGGAAGAAGTCTTCCAGCTTGCCCTCGAGCGCGTGTCGCCGCTCGTCGGGGCGACTTTTGCCTCGATCTATCTGGTCGATGGCGTCTCGGACCTGATGCAACACGCGATCTCCTACAACTGGCCGGAGAAATTCCGGCCATGGCTCGGGCAGATGCGCGTAAAGGTCGGAGCGGGACCGAGCGGACAGGCCGCCGCCGAAAAGCGACTGATCGAGGTGCCGGACGTACTCGCCGATCCATCGCTGGAAGACTGGCGCGAAGTGGCTGGGGAGCTCGGGTTCCGGTCGCTGGTCGCGCTGCCGCTGAATACCGGGAAACGGCTCATCGGGACGGTGACGTTCTACTATGCGGATCCGGGCGCGCGAACGACCGACGCCCGGAACCTGCTTCGCATCGTTGCCGACCAGTTGGCCGCGACCGCGGAGAAGTCGACGCTCGCCGATGAGATGAAGCGCGCGAACGTCGCCCTCACCGAAGCGAACGAGGAACTCGAGCGGCAGTACGCGGCGGTGGTCGAAGCGCGCAAGGTGAAGGATGAATTCCTGGCGAACATCTCCCACGAACTGCGCACGCCGCTGACGGCGGTCATGGGTTACGTATCGCTGCTGCAGGATGAACTCTCGGGTCCACTGACCGCGGCGCAACGCTCGGACCTTGCCCAGGCGAAGGCGGCGAGTGAGCGGCTGCTCGAACTGATCGATGACCTGCTGGAGCTGACCGTCCTCAAGCGTGGTGCGACGGAACTCGTCGTCGAGGACCTCGATGCGCTCTCGGTGCTGAAACACGTGATGCACACGACCGACGGTCGGCGTCCGCAGGTCGACGCGCATGTGGTTCAGCCGGAGCTGCCGCTGCCCCCGATTCGAAGCGACCGTCGCAAGCTGACGCGCCTGCTGGGCACGATCGTCGGGAATGCATACAAGTTCACATCCACGGGCACGGTTACGGCGGGCGCTGAGCTGCGGGGCAATCGCGTCCTATTCCATGTGACCGACACCGGCATCGGCATCCCTCCGGAGGCACACGGCACCATCTTCGAGGAGTTCCGTCAACTGGACGGGTCGAATACACGTATGTATGGTGGCTCAGGACTCGGCCTCACCCTCGCGCGCCCCCTGGCGCGGCTGAAGGTAGGAGACATCGATGTCTAGTCCGCGCCCCG
>CAMPKM010000275.1 GCA_946887155.1 uncultured Gemmatimonadota bacterium | reverse complement strand
CGCGAAGGGAATTCGAGCGTCCGCGTCAACATGCAGATTGGCCTCAACGTGATGGAAGCGCAGCAGGATGTCATCTCGAAAGTCGCGCGCATCCGCCGCCAGTTGCCGCCCGAGGTCCAGGATCCCGTCATCATCCGGTTCGACCCTAACGACCGGGCGATCATGTCGATCTCGATCCGGTCGCCGGATCGCTCCATTCGGGACCTCACGGACCTCGCCGACCAGGTCATCGCCAACCGCCTCGAGTCGATCCCCGGCGTCGGTGGCATCAATGTGAACGGCGGCACGCCGCGCGAGATTCGCGTGCTGCTCAATCCCGAGGCGCTCAGCGCCTACCAGGTCAGCCCGCAGCAGGTGTCGCAAGCGCTTGCCCGCGAGAACATGGAGGTGCCGGCCGGGCGCGTTTTCCTCCCCGAGCAGGAGAAACTGGTCCGGGTGACCGGCCGGATTCGCGACCCGATGGCGTTTCATGACGTCGTCGTCGCCACGCGCCAGAACGTTCCCGTGCGCGTGCGCGACCTGGCCACGGTCGTCGACGGTTCCGCCGAACGCCGCTCGGCCGCCTTTCTCGGCACGCGCGAGCAGGGTGAAGTGCGAGCGGTGTCGGTCGAGGTGCTCAAGATTTCCGGCTCGAATACGGTTGAAGTCGCCGACGCCGTCCGGGAGCGGATCGACGAGCTCACGCAGTCGCTGCCCAGCGACATCGAGATGCGCATCATTCGCGACGACAGCGTCAAGATCCGCCACGCGCTGTCCGACGTGCAGATCACCATCATGCTGGGCGCCGTCCTCACGATCCTCATCATCTACCTGTTCCTGAATTCGTGGCGATCGACCGTCATCACCGGGCTCACGCTGCCGATTTCCGTGATCTCGGCGTTCTTCGCGATGTACCTGTTCGGTTTCACGATCAACACCATGACGTTGCTGGCGCTGTCGCTGGCGATCGGCTTGCTGATCGACGACGCCATCGTCGTCCGCGAGAACATCGTCAGGCACGTCGAGATGGGGAAAGACCACTACCGGGCGTCGAAGGAAGGGACCGACGAGATCGGGCTCGCCGTGTTGTCGACGACGCTGGCGGTGGTGGCCGTGTTCATTCCCGTCGCGTTCATGGGCGGCCAGATCGGCCAGATCTTCTTCCAGTTCGGCGTGACGGTGGCGTTCGCGGTGATGGTGTCGTTGTTCGTGTCGTTCACGCTCGACCCGATGTTGTCGTCGGTCTGGGCCGACCCCGAACTGGAGCACGGCGGCCATGCCGAAACGCGCAAGAAGACGCGCAATCCCATCCGCAAGTTCGCGTTTGCGTTCGATGACGCCTTCGAGCGGACCGCTGATCGTTACAAGGGCTGGCTGGCCGCGGCGCTCAACCATCGCGTTCTCGTCATGGGCGTCGCCGTCGCGTCCATCGTGGGTGCCGCCGCGCTCTATCCAGTGCTCGGCTTCACCTGGCTTCCCGAGTACGACGCGGGAGAGTTCGACGTAAACTTCCGCGCGCCGCCAGGTTCGCGCGTCGAGTACACGACCGACAAGGGACATGAAGTCGCGGAACTGATCCGGAAGATGCCCGAGGTCGAGTTCACCTATATGACTGTGGGTGGAGGCGGAGGATTCCGCGGCTCGAACAGCGGGCACGTTTATGTACGGCTCGCCGAGAAGGCGGATCGCGATCGCACACAGTCCGAGATCCAGGCCGCGCTCCGGACGCAGTTGCCTACGGTCACGGGCGTGCAGCCGAACATCGGGCAGACGCGCAGCATCTTTGGCGGGTTTGGCCAGCCGATCCGCATTTACGTGCAGGGCCCCGAGGTGACGCGACTCAAGCTCGCCGCCGACCAGGTCATGCAGGCGGTGCGTGAGGTAGACGGTGTGGCGGAGCCGAATTCGAGCGACGAAGGCGAGATTCCGCAGCTCGACGTGCGCGTGGACCGGCAGCAGGCCTGGGCGGCGGGACTCGGCATCAGCTCGATCGGCTCGACGTTGCAGCCTCTCTTCCAGGGACAGCGTGCGACGCGCTGGGAGGACCCTAACGGGTACTCGCACGACGTGGTGGTCGTGTATCCCGACTCGATGCGCGTGTCGCCCGAGGATGTCGCGAAGATTCCGGTGCTGAGTCAGAACATCGACATGCGAACAGGGCAGGCGGTGACGGTACCGCTGTCCCAGGTTGCGACGATCCAGTCCGGCGTGGGTCCGCAGCAAATCGAGCGGCGGGCACTCGAGCGGCAGGTGTCCATCTCGGCCGGTGTGTTGGATGGCTACCAGATGGGCGATGTCGCCGACGCCGCGCGTGTGGCCATTTCGCGGATCGGTCTCCCGGCGGGCTATCACACCGTCTTCGGCGGCGACGTGCAGAACCTGGAGGAGACCAAGGGCTATGTGCTCGAGGCGATTCTCCTCGCCGTCGTGTTCATCTACCTGATTTTGGCATCGCTGTTCGGTTCGTTCCTGCAGCCGCTGGCGATCATGTTGTCGCTGCCGTTGTCGTTCCTGGGCGTGATGCTCGCGTTATGGGTGACGAGGGGGAGCATCAACGTGATGTCGATGATCGGGATCATCATGTTGATGGGGCTCGTGACGAAGAACGGCATCCTGCTGATCGACTTCGTGAACAAGGAGCGTGACGCGGGTGCGGACCGGACGAAGGCCATCCTGACATCAGCGCGCGTACGGTTGCGCCCGATCATCATGACGACGGCGGCGATGATCTTCGGCATGATGCCGCTGGCGCTGGCGATCGGCGAAGGCGCCGAGCAGCGGGCCCCGATGGCGCACGCCGTGATCGGCGGGTTGATCACGTCGACGTTGCTGACGCTGTTCGTGATCCCGGTGTTCTACACGCTGCTGGACGACCTGGCGGTTCGGGTCATGGGGAAGAAGAAGGTTCACGCGGCGAAGCCCGAGCACGCCTACGGTGACTGATGTTCACACGGCGGCGCGGAGTTTCGGTGTAAATGAGGGGCGCGGCGGCCAGGTTGGTCGCCGCGCTTTGATTTCCCGGGTGTTCAAGAGAAAAATTCGGTAACATCAGCACGGTAACCGTGCCGAGATGGGTATTTCATCGCACACTCACCGGAATTCGGCGTTCTCGCGGTCGAGAGGTAAACACGTGCGAACACTCGAACGTACCGCTGGTCACCTGCTCATCCTCGTTACCAGAGCAGCGTCTGTGATCTGGCCAATCTCGACCGCAAGGGCCCAGGTAACGGAGGCTCCGGAGGAGGTCGTACCTGCGGCTGCGGTTACTCTCCATCTGAATGAACCGATCAAGGTGAGGCACGGGTTCGAGAACCTGACGGGTCGTTTCGCCGGATGGTACGGCGACCGTCTGGCGCTGCGGTTCGACATCGGTGACCCACTTCTGCTGCCGATAGAGGAACTACACCAGATTGCAGCACGACGGCATTCACCCGACCGTGCCGTTGGCGCTGGATTGTTTTTCGGCGCCATCGCCTGGGTGACACTCAGGGTAACAGGAGTCCTTGTCGGCGGCTTGACGCAATGCAAGGAGTGCGTTCGCAACTCCGACGTGTGGATCAGAACCGGCCAGGTTGTCCTCGTGACGACATCACTTTTTCTTGTGGTTGATTACTTCCGTCCTCCGTACCGGGTCGTTTATCGGCGCCCAGCTGTTCCAGGCCGTTAATGCACAGGGCCAGCGGTGCAGGGGGTGCTAGCTATCCAAGTCGCCGGAATTCTTCCTGGAGCTCGTCATGAGGGCTGACTCGATTGGCCTCGAAGCAGCGAAGCCGAATCCCCTGCTGGAGGCACTGAGTCCCTTTCTAGGCACGTGGAACACCGTCGGGACGCATCCACTCGTGCCGGGTACGACGTTCCATGGCCGAACAAGCTTTGCGTGGCTCGAGGGCGGAGCGTTTTTCATGATGCGCTCCGAGATCGATGAGCCGGGAATCCCCAGTGGAATCGCGATCTTCGGTAGTGATGACGGGACTGGCGAGTGTTCGATGCTGTACTTCGACGAGCGTGACGTGTCGCGCAGGTACGAGGTTCGACTGCGCGAGGGCGTAATTGAGTGGTCGCGGAACGACCCGGAATTCTCGCAGCGGTTCATCGCCACGCTCTCTGTCGATGGGCGGACGATCGTCGCGCGGGGAGAGATGTCGCGTGAAGGCGGGAGCTGGGAACCGGACCTGCAGTTGACCTACACCCGTTCGTCGTAAGGCGCTGGAAAACGAATGCGTCCCCGGGGAAGTCCGTGATGGGGACTGGCGCGCAGGAGTAAGGGACAGGATTATCTGGACCAGGATAATTAGTTTAGTGGTGACCGACCGCTTGACGAGCGCGAAATGCGTTATCCGGACCCGCCTAATTGGCGTTAGGTCGCCAAATCCTGAGTCCATGCTCCCACCTGGGTTGTTCGAAACCCGTCGAGTAGTCAGCGCGATGCGGGAGCTCGGCGCGACCAGCCCAGCAACGGCGCGTCCGTTTGAACTTCTCCCTGACGACGTCCGCACCCAGCTCGAACGGCTTGTGCAGTCGGGTCTCGTCCGCGAAGGCGCGCCGGGCACCTACTACCTCTTCCAGCCCGAATCCCAACCCTGGACAGCCGGGCGCATTTTGAAGGCTGCCCTCTTCTGGTTTCTCGTCGTCATCATTCCGGTCGTTATTCTGCAGCTCTCAAACTCGCGACCCGCACCCTAATGGACTCGCATCGTTTAGGCCGATCCAACCGGGTGCGTCACTGGCGACCTAACGCGCGTTGCTGCTGGCGGTGGTGCTATGGAACGCGCCGAGGCACTCGCTCCGCTCGTGTCCACGGCGCGATCTTATGGAATCCACCGCAGCAGAACGCCATCCGTTAGACCAAGAGCATACGGCACGAATTCGGCTCACGGATCTGGTCTCACTCGC
>CAMPKM010000274.1 GCA_946887155.1 uncultured Gemmatimonadota bacterium | reverse complement strand
AAGATCGTGATGGGCACCGAGTGGCCCGGCCACGACTTCGACCTCGAGCGCATGGTGGGTGAGGCGCGCGTCGACTACCGCCCGAACGAGAACTCGGAATTCGTGACGACGTACGGGATGTCCAGGATCGGCAGTGCATTGGAGTACACGGGCGCCAATGGCACCGCGCTGGCGAAGAACTGGACGTACCAGAGCATCCAGCAGCGGGCGCGCATCGGCCGGCTGTTCGGCCAGGTGTTCCTGAACCTGAGCGACGCCGGCAACGAGGACGCGAACGACCTCTCCGGCACCTACCTGCTGCGCAGCGGCCAGCCGATCGTCGACCAGTCGCGGAGCCTGGCGGCGCAGTTGCAGCACGGGCTGTCGCTGGGTTCGCGCCAGGACTTCGTCTATGGCGTCGACTACATATCGACCAATCCGCGCACCGGTGGCACGATCAACGGCCGCAACGAGGACATCGACGACGTACAGGAGATCGGCGGATACGTCCAGTCCACCACGCGCCTCACGCCGAAGTTCGACTTCATCGCGGCGCTGCGCGTCGACCGGAACGACCAGGTCGAGGGTGTCCAGACGTCGCCGAGGGCCGCGGTTCTCTTCAAACCCAGCGAGACCCAGAACTTCCGCGTCACGTACAACCGCGCCTTCCAGACGCCGGCCAACTTTACCTGGTTCCTGGACCTGATCCAGATCCGGAACGTCAGCGGGACGCCGTACAACATCCGCGCGTTAGGCAACCCGCCCAAGACCGGCTGGTCGTTCAACCGCACCTGTGACGCCGGGACCAACGGCGGGTTGTGCATGCGCTCCATCTTCACGCCCGATTCTTCGGCGTGGACGCCGGCGTCGGCGGCGACGGCCTATCGTGGCGCCATCGCCGCCAACGCCTCGTTGCTCGCCGGCGGCCTCGCCCCGGAGATCCAGGCCGGACTCGGCGTCGACGCCCAGACCGCGAACGCGGTGGCCAACGACCTCGTGGCGTTCCTCGCCAGCCTCACTCCCGGCGCGACGCAAGTCGAGACGCAAATGCGCATGCCGGCGCCCGGTTCGCCCAACCTCTCGGCGGCCGACGTGCGCGACATCGGCCCGATCAAGGCCTCGTTCAACAACACCTGGGAGGTGGGATACAAGGGCATCATCGGCAACCGGTTCCGCATCGCCGTCGATGCCTGGCGCGAAAAGCGTGGCGACGTGGGCAATCCGGCGGGACTGGCCACGCCGACCGTCTTCTTCGACTCGACGTCCATGAAAGACTTCATGCAGGCGGCGCTGATCCCCGCCATCACCCAGAAGCTGATGGGAGCGCCGTTCAACATGCCCCAACAGCAGGCGCAGGCGACGGCCCAGGTGTTCGGTCCCCGGGTGGCGGCCGGCGTCGCCAATGGCCTCAAGCCGCTTCCGTTAGGCATCGTCTCGTTCGACAACCCCCTGTTCGCCAGCGCCACCGACGTCTTCGCGACCTACACCACCTTCGACCAGACAGTCACCGTCAGCGGCGTCGACATCGCAATGGATTTCGTGGCGAACGACAACTGGACGTTCTCGGGCACGCTGAGCTGGGTGAGCGAGGACGTGTTCGAGGACGTCGTGAGCTCGAACAATGTGCCGCTCATGCTGAACGCCCCGACGAACAAGGTGACCGCCGGCACCGCGTACCGGAGCACCAGCGGGACGTGGGGCGTGGACGCGCAGGTACGCCATGCCAACGCCTATCCGGTCAACTCCGGCGTGTACGCCACCGGCGTCGACTTTCCGCTACCGGGTGCTGCTGGCACCTATCGATACGACGACATCGACGCGGCGACCGTGGTGGATGTCGGCTTCAACTGGCGGTTCCAGCCGGCCGCCAACTCCCTGCTCTTCTCGATCCGGGCCGACAACCTGTTCGACACAAAGTACCGGACGATGCCGGGGACACCGGAGCTGGGCATGATGATCGTGACGAGACTGCAGTACTCCTTCTGAGCAACCAGCCGATCCATCCTCTTCTCGACCTGGCGGCGCTGCCCGTTGTCGGGCACCGGGGCAACGCCGCCCATGCGCCGGAAAACACGATCGAGTCGTTTCAGCAGGCCGTCGCCATCGGCGTGGATGCGCTCGAGCTCGACGTGCGCCTCAGCGCCGATGGTCATGTCGTCGTCATCCACGATTCCACGCTGGATCGCACCACCGACCGTTCCGGCCGCGTCGAACGCCTGACGTTGGCCGAGATCCGGGACGCGGATGCCGGCGCGCGCTATACGGCCGATAGCGGAGCAAGTCATCCGTATCGTGACTCCGGGATTCAGGTGCCGACCCTCGACGAAGTACTCGAGACGTTCGGGGAGATGCCGTTGCTGATCGAGATCAAGGCACCGGAAGCGTCCACCGCGACTCGTCAGGCGATCGAACGGCACGCCGCGGCGCATCGCTGCATCGTCGCCGCGTTCAATGAAGCCGCGATGGAGCCGTTTCGCGGCAGCAGGATTCCGCAGGCTGCCAGTCGGCGCGATACGGTGAAACTGCTCTGGCGCGCGGCGCTGCGCGTTCCGGCAAGACACGTCGACTTCAGCGTGCTCTGCATGCCGCCGGTGCATCGTGGCTTGCCGCTACCGGTAGGTGGCTACGCGGGAATCCTGGAACCGCTCGGCGTACCGGTCCACGTCTGGACGATCGACCAGGCCGATGACGCGCGGCGACTGCGTGCGCGTGGCGTGCGGGGGATCATTTCCAACGATCCGGCGGCGATCATGGGTCGTTAGGGCTGTATCTCCTTCAGCTGCGAACCGGCTGGCCTCCGGCCCATGGCGGGAGTGCCTGCTCGATTCGGGGAATGACTTCCATCGCCGCTCGCTGCGCCACCGACTCCGCGTCCTCGACGCGCGCCCGCCAGGCGGCCGTCGAGTAACCCGGTGCTCGGCGGATCGGTACCACCAGCCGCACCAGCGCCTCCTCGGACCGGCCGTGCGCCACCGCATCACGCAGCAGGTCCCACTTCACCGTGTACTCGTTATGCGCCACGCGTCCCCGCCCCTGGTACCAGTAGTACACCAGCGCCTGGGCCGGCCCGTTGGCCAGGATGTACCGGTTGACCGTGACCGTGCCGCGCGCCGTCGTCACGCTGGCGGTTCCCGATTCAACTGTCTGCCAGCCGGCCCCGGGCAGGCAATTGCGCGGCGAGTGGATCGACTTCCCGGTCGCCTGGCGCTGGTAATATCCCACGTACAGGGAGAAGGTTGTCAGCGATTCCGGTCCGAACGTGCGAAACACATAGTCGGTCACCGCGTTCACGCGGCGCTCCTCGTCGCTCATCGACCGCTCATGGCCCTCGATACCCGCCAGCGCGACCGGCATGGCGCGCAGCGGGCCCGCCAGCGGCACCATGTCCTGGCGTCGTACGCCGGTGAGCAGCACGGAACCCAGCGCGAGAATGATCGCCGGAAAGAACAGTCGCAACTCACGCATGTGCGGGCTCGCTCGTCAGGCGCTTCTCCATCGCCAGCACGAAATGCGTCAGCCCAGCCAGGATCACGAACGACACGAGGAACAGGAGCCATCCCTCGGTGATGTGCGTGAATCCCTCGGCCAGCGACGGGTCCACGAACGCGACCAGGAACCCGGTGATGAACACCCGGACGCCATTGACCAGCACCGCCACCGGGATCGCGAGAACGATGACGACGACCCGCGAGGCTGGATGACGCAGGAGCAGTCCGCCCAGCAGCACGCCGATGCTCAGGAGCGCCGTGAGCGAACGCAGGCCGCTGCAAGCCTCCGTCACGAAGAGATCGTGGCCCGGCAGGCGGATCACGTTGCCGTCGAGTTCCACCGGCAGCCCGCGCCATGACAGCAGCGACGCGCCGAGGCTCGATGCCTTGAGCTGGAGCGGCAGCGCGAGTGAACCGGTGACCGCGTCAGGCAGCGGCACCGACAGCGCCAGCAAAGTCACCGGCAGCCACCAGTGCAGCACCTGCCGCCATCCCCACGCGTGAATCACCAGCGCGCCCAGCGCGAGGAACATCGAGGAACGCGCCAGGAACGGATCGGCGGCCAGCGCCGAGACGTAGCGCAACATCACCGCCAGCGAGAGCATCGTCAGGCCGGAGCCTGGCGCCGGCTTGGCGGTGGTGTGCACTCCCTTCCTCCACGCCAGGAGGACAGCCAGCGGTGCGAGCAACAGACCGTGACCGGCCTCGGGATTGCTCCACCATGTTTGCACCGTGTTGACGAACGGTTGCGCGAACATGATCGCGAACGCCGATGCCGTCGCCAGCACCGCGATGCGTGCCATCGTCGATCGCGGGAGTCGGATCGGTTCCGCAACCGGTACCGCGGTCGTGCCCATCAGTTCACACGCATCCCACCACAGTCGCCGGTCTCCCACGCCCGCAGGGAGTCCACTCTCGTGAGAAAGAACCGCGTGCGGACGGTCCCGGGACCGCTATCAGGCTTGACCGGCTTGACGGTATCGGTCACGATCGTGCCCTGAAAAACGGCATAGAGCTTCATCCCTGGCCACACCGACCCATAGCGGAATCGCTCGTGGAGGACGATCCGCGCCTCCGGCGGTCCGAACACGTCCAGTGGCCGGGTGGTTCCGCAGGCCTGGAAACGCGACTCCTCGCCGTTGCGGCGGTAGAGGCCGTTGTAGCGCTTGGTCTCGATACGCAGCGGCGGCGGCTGAGGGACCGGGGTCACCTGACCCGCTACCGCACCCTTCTGGGCAACCTTCGGGTTTCCCTTGGAAAAGACCGAGTCAGTCCCCGGCGCGCCGCACGCACCTAAAACAGCCAGCAACAACAACTTGGAAACGACGCTAATCTTCACGGCCGTGGGGACGGAGCAGGGACGGAGGAGGGACGGAGCAGGGACGGAGGAGGGACGGAGCAGGGACGGAGC
>CAMPKM010000273.1 GCA_946887155.1 uncultured Gemmatimonadota bacterium | reverse complement strand
AGGTGACGTTGCCCGCATAGCCTGGTGGGCATGAAGAACTCGGTTCGCTACATTGAGCCCATGTCCACGATGGCGCTGCTGACCGCCGAGGACCTCGAGCGCGTGAACCTGCCGAACAAGCGCACGGAATTGGTGCGCGGCACGTTGATCGTGCGGGAACCGGCGGGTTTCGGCCACGGCAAAGTGGCGATGCGCATCGGCAGCGCGCTTCACGCGTACGTCGACAGACAGGGACTCGGGGAAGTGTTCGCCGCCGAAACTGGCTTCACGCTGTTCCGTGGGCCGGACACTGTTCGCGCGCCCGACGTCGCCTTCGTCAGTAACGAGCGGCTTCCCGAACGGAGCCCGCGCGGGTTCGCGGAACTGGCTCCCGATCTCGTGGTCGAGGTCCTCTCGCCGGGTGACGGCGCAGGCGAAGTCGCTGAGAAGATTGACGACTGGCTCCGCGCCGGTTGCCGCCTCGTCTGGGTCGTGGATCCCGAGCGCCGTCGCGCGCGCGTGCACCGCGCCAACGGATCGGTACACCCACTCTCGCAAGACGACGACCTCGACGGTGAAGACGTGGTGCCCGGCTTCCGCTGTGCGTTAGGTGAACTGCTGCGTTGAGTCGGACGGTGCCCACCCACGCCGCGGTCGCCGCGATGGACGCATCTCTCTCCCCGTAACACCTGACCGGCGTTACCTGGCCGCCAGGATGCGGTTGAGGATGTCCTTGGCCATCTCGCGGTCGTATTCCACCGTACTCTTCCTTGCCGTGATCTCGACGTTGGCCGTCGAATCGGTTGATCGCTTGACCTCGGCGGTCACCTCGTACTCCGCCTTCGTGCCGACGAGTGTCCGCTGGCGGCCGCTATCCTCGGTGCTGCGTCCGGTTTCGGTGACGCCAGCCTGCTGGAACGCGGCAACGGCCCGTTCGAAGACCTGATCGACCGAACCTGAAACGACCGACGTCGCTCCACGGTTCGTATATGCGATAGCGCCCGCGGCACCGGCACCAGCGGCTACGAGAAAACAACCGCCAGCGGCCAACGGCAACGCGGCGAGGATGAGACTCAATGCGAGACGGCGGGATGTCATGAAAGCTCCTGACTGAGAAAGGGCACTACCCCCACTACGACACCTCCCCGTGGCAACAGTGCCCTGCAGACTCATGCCTGCGCGATCTCAGGCTGGTCGTATTCCGACGTCACCCTCGACCGGCTGACCCGGAACTTCCCGCTCTGCTCGAAATCGATCTCCTCCACGATCTGGATCTCGAATCGTACATCGCTGCCTAACAGTTCCTCGACCGCCGAGGTCAGGTCATCGAATCCCGGGATCGTTGTGCCGGGCGTCGGCACCAGGTAGAGCACGATCCGGTCGATCGATTCCTGGATCAGTTGGTACTGGAATACCCGGTCCGCGAGATACTGGATGATGATGAAGACGATCCGGTACGGATGAATCTCGCGCCCGCCGGGAAGTGGAAACATGTCGAGCATCCGACCGCGAAGCTGCGAGATCGTCGAACTTCGCCAGCCACACCGGCAGGGATTGGATCCACGGGTCGCGATATCGCCGATCTCGAACCGGATGAACGGCATCGCGTAGCCTGACAAGTTCGTGCCGGTCAGGATGCCGCTTTCGCCTTCGCCGACCGGTACGCCGTTTCGCAGCACTTCGAGAACGACCGCATCATCCGATACGTGATAACCGGCGGTCTCCCGGCACTCGAACGCAGCCATGCCGAACTCGTAGCTACCGTAGATGTCGAGCACCGGACACTGAAACGCCTGAATCAGTCGTTCCCTCATCGACGGCGTGACCACTTCACCAAACGGATGAATGGCGCGCGGCTGAAATCCCTTGCGCCCCGACGCCACGTACGCCTCCCCCACGCGCAACAGTGCCCACGCATACCCCATCAGGTGGTCAGGCTTCCGCAGCACCACATCCCGCAGGATCTCCTCCGCCGGTCGCAGGCAGTTGACCCGTTCGGTCCGGAACAAGCCGACGTGGGCCAGCGTGCGCTGAACGAACAGGCGATCCCCCGACGGCACGGTCCGAACTCCGGTCAGCACCACCGAGCGATGCCGCGGCTGCACGCCCTGCCGCATGATGTGCCGGATCCAGAACACATTCATCCGGCGTTCGTCGAACCACGTGCGCAGGATCTCGAACGGGATACCTGACGACCCGCTCGTCGTGTGCCGTACCAGGTCCCCGGGACGGTACGCCTCCGATACCCGGTCGCTGAGCGGCAACTTCTTCAGCATCGCCTTCGTGGTGACCGGAATCCGCTGAAGGTCATCCACGGAACGAATCGACCCGGCCTCGATCCCGTGGTCACGAAAGAGCTGCCGGTAGTAGGGAACATGTCGTGCCGCATACCCGACGACGCTCGCCACCTGCGCATCCTGCCAGCGGCGGTTTCGGACCGGGTCGCTGTTGGTCGCGAGGCCGCGTGTCAACGTTCTTGCGAACCAGGCGGCGTCCTGCGTGACGTCGAGTAATTTTGTCATGTCAGGGAAGGGACGTGGTGGAGCGGAGCGCCGTCACCTCGGAGTGTCGATTCGCGTGCACACCACATCTGGCGTTCCCTCGAACGTGGCTGACGTGCGCGCCCACTTCCCCGACCGGCTTCCCCACCTCCCCGCTTTCGACGCGTGTGCGCTGCTCGACTATCCACTGCATCCGAATCCGGGCGACCATATGTTGTTCCTCGCCGCCCTGGTGTGGTTGAGTCGTCAGTGTGACCCTTCGCAAATCTACCTCGCCCACCGCCTCAACTTTTCGAAAGCCGGGCTCACAAGGAAGATCGGCGACAACCCGATCTTCTGCCTGGGCGGCGGAAACCTCGGCGATCTCTGGCCGAATCCACAGCGCTTTCGCGAGTCGGTGGTGCGGGCCTGCCTCTCCCAGCCAATAACGCTGCTGCCGCAATGCATGTACTTTCGCGATCCGCAGAACCTGGACCGGGCGCGGAAAATCTTCGGTGAGCACCCTCGGCTGGCCAGCATGTTGCGGGATCCCGTAAGCTTTGCTCTCGCGCGTGAGCACTTCGGCCCCAACTGCCTTCTCACACCGGATCAGGCCGTGCTGCTGGCCGATGTCATCTCCCCCCGCGATGCGGAAACGAGGAAGGGCTCGTTCTTCCTGTGCCGGGGGATGGGTGACCCGGAGGCGGCCCGCGACCTGCTGGGTTTTCAACGGGCCGCCCCAATTCCATCCGGCAACTGGGACAGCATGGGATTCGGCGGGTTTCTGAACGGAATTGGTGTGTTCTTGAACGGAGGGAAGGCACCGACACCCTCGGCAGGCGACATGCCAGCCGCCCTATGGGAGATCGCGCGAAAAGTACACCGGCCGGGTTACGTGGTCCGTTCGTGGCGAATCGTCAGGCAGAGCATCCGTCAACTCGATCGCTATGACCTGGTCATCACGGATCGGTTTCACGGGCACATCCTGTGTGCCATTCGCAATATTCCCCACGTGGTGGTCGGGAACAATCATCACAAGATCCGCTCCCACTGGGAGCAATGGATGGACGGAATTCCGGGAGCAGCTTTCGCGCAGAGGCCCGGGGATCTGAACGCCGCGCTGGCCCGCGTTGCGGGAAACGTCGCGGTTGCCACGGGTACATCAACGGGTTGAAACCGACCGGACTTGCCATGCGATTCATTCCTGCACGTGTCGCCACCCCTCTCCTCGCGCTTTCGTTAGGCGTCTGTACGCCCGCTGACCGCGAGTCCGGTCAGTCAGGGTGGACGGATTCGCTCAAGGCCGTGCTGCTCGAGCGCGTGGCCGAAGACCAGACGATGCGTGACCGGTTCGTCACTGCGATGCAGGCGGGGACAGGCCTGGACTCCACCCTGGTCGCGGAGCTTGGTGCACTGGACTCTTCCAACACCGCCTGGCTCCGTGAAGCGGTGTCGCGACACGGCTGGCCGGACCGTGATGTGATTGGCCAGGATGGTGCGAACGCCGCCTTTCTCCTGGTGCAGCACGCCGATGCCGACACCGGTTTTCAGGCCGTGATGCTCGACTCGTTGCAGGCAGCTTTTGATCGCGGCCAGGCCGACGGACAGAGTGTCGCCTTGCTGACCGATCGCGTAGCGGTCGCCCGGAATCTGCCGCAGCGTTACGGCACCCAGACCCGGATTACCGACGGGAAAATCGTGCTCCACCCCATCGAGGACTCGGCTAACGTGGATGCGCGACGCCGGACGATGGGTCTGCCCCCAATGTCCGAATACCTGCGAGTGCTCGATTCGGTGTATCTCGGACGACGCACCCCATGACCAGGCACGCCTGACGGCACGGTGCGCCCGCTCCTATTGACATTCGGGAGGAGCAAGGCATCTTCCTGTTGACATTCGGGAGGACGCCGTGGCCAAGCCGACCAGCAACAATGAAGAGGTCCTGCAGGGTACCCTGGACCTCCTCATCCTCAAGACGCTCTCCCTGGCGCCGATGCACGGGTGGGGACTCACCCATCGCATCGAACAGCTTTCCCAGGATGCGCTGCAGGTAGGGCAGGGTTCCATCTATCCCGCGCTGGTCCGGCTCGAGCAGCGCGGCTGGGTCGACACGGAATGGCGCGTCACCGAAAACAGCCGGCGCGCGAAGTACTACCGGCTTACTGCCGCCGGCCGCCGCGCGCTGGGCGCGGAGCTCGCGTCGTGGAACCGGTTCGTCAGCGCCGTGGGTCTGGTCCTCGCCGCGGAGAGCTGACCGATGCACCACCATCTGCGAGCTGCCTTCAACCGTATCCGGGAACTGTTCCGCCGCCGACCGCAGTTCGCCGCCGAGCGGGATGAGGAATTTTCCTGGCACATCGACATGGAAACGGCGGAAAACATGCGTCAGGGAATGAACGAAGCCGACGCCCGGCGCGCCGCCGTTCTCCGATTCGGCGGCAGGCA
>CAMPKM010000272.1 GCA_946887155.1 uncultured Gemmatimonadota bacterium | reverse complement strand
ACAGACCCCTGCTCGTGGCGATCCAGCCGGCGGCGGTCGATGTAACGCTGGATGTCCTGCCAGAGGGCGAGATTGCGCTCGACGATCCAATCGACGACATGACCGGCTTCTTCCTCGACGCGCTCGGGCATGCTGGCGATCACCTGTCGCTCGAACTCGCGGCGTACGCCGTCGCTGTCCATGAGCGAGCGGATGCGCCCGATGCGGATCGTCTCCTCGAAGAACGCCTTCCCGCGCGTCTCCATCTCGAGCAGGAGCGCATCCATCTTCGCGAGCCTGGGGCCGAGCCCACGCACCATTTCGTCGTGAAACGCGGTGATCTGACGGTCGATGTTGCTGATCGCCTCGACGTCGTCGGCCAGGAGCTTGAGGCGCTCGAAAGCGACGCCCTTGTAACGTTCCGTGAGACGCAACCCGACGTTCAGCGGATTCAGCAACTTGAGCCGGACGCGCTCCTCCTTGTTGAGCGCGCGCAGGAGGTAGTCCTCCATCGCCTCGAAGCCGCTCGATTTCCATAACGCCGCGTCACTGTGGCCATCGACGCGCGCCTTCTGCGCCTGACGGGCGGAAACGGCGAAGATCTCGGGCGTGTGGCCCAGTAGCGCGGTAGCATTTTCGCCGATGAAAGCGCGCACCTGCTCGCGTTCGGCCGCCTCGGTGAGGATGTCGACCTTGTTCAGGATGAGGACAATCTTCTTTCCCCACTCGCGGATCTGCTCGAGGAAGAGCCGTTCGCTTTCTGTGAACGGACGATCTGCCGACGTGACGAAGAGAACGAGGTCGGAGCGCGGAACGAAGTCACGGGTCAACTCCTCGTGGCGGCGCACCACCGCATTCGTTCCCGGCGTATCCACGATGTTGAGGTCGCGCAGCAACTCTGCTGGATGTGTCCGCTCAAGGAGGTAATCCTCGCGCAGTTGCTCCGAGACGTCAGGCCCCCAGCGGAGGAGGTTGATTCGATCCGTCGTGGGGGTGACCCCTTCCGGGAGGACGCGTTCGCCGAGGAGCGCGTTGATGAAGCTGGACTTACCGGAGTTGAATTCGCCGGCGATGACGAGGAGGAAGAGCTGATTTAGCTGGAGGCGGGCTTGGTGAAAGTGGCGGAGATCGTCGACGGCGACGTCGGGTTGGAACGCCTGCAACGCGTCGCCCACACGCTGGAGGATCTCTTGCTCCCGAGCCCTCAGCTCTTGCTCGCGCTTCGAGAGAATGCCGCGTCGTCCGAACAGACTCCCGATGGTCAACGGCACCTCTCGCTTGCGTTGTAGCCGGCCCCGTAGGCGTCTCTACAGAACGGGGGGCGCCAGGTTCCCGCAGGAAATGATCGTGTTCATGTTCGTGGCCAGCGCGTGCACGTTGACGTAATAGTCTCCACTCGCGGGAAGCGCGATATCGAGGGTGGCGGTGGCACGCGCATTTCCGTCGTTGTCGACGGAGAGAAGCGGATAGGCAGACGGGTCGCCAGCGATCGGGCCATTGCCGCCACAGCGACCGTGATGCACATGCCATGGGTGCGATCCCCCTGGCGTGGCATTCGTGAGCTCGACGGTCACGGTCGATCGATTCTCCCCGACTCGCGACCAGACCGCCGTGCCGCGCACCTGCATCGCTCCCGCCAAGGCAGCCGGTGTTACCAATGAAGCGCGCCACTCGTAGCGGCGAGCCGCGGCGTCCGGCTCGATACGCGTGTTGGGCGCGGATCCACAACCTGCGAGCACGATCACAGCGCCGAGCGCGGCAATAATCCTGGTCGTTCCCATACGTCACTCCGAAATTCAGGGCAGTCTGCATGCAGTACATCTGCATTGCGTACCCCGCTCACACCGCTTTGCGCCATGCGGTGTGGTAGCGCCCGCCACCCGCGAGCTGCCTAACAACCGGAGCCGTGAAGCATCAGGATGATGCTAGGATTGAACCACGATCCGTCCCAAACAGCCACCGCGGGACCTGCGCGCGGTACTGACTCCAGTCAGTACCAAAGGTTCGCGCGAGCCACGGCTCCTCGTGGAGTAGCACGCGCAGATGGAACGCGACGAGGAGCGCCAGCGCGTAGCCGCAACCAAAGTAGCGGCACGGCGAACGCCACCATGCCGGGGAGCGCGAGAAATGCGACGGTCGCGCGAAGGGCCAGCCGCTGAGCGATGAGAGGTGCCTCGTCTAGCTGACGCCGACGTTAGCGGGCAGGCGGGTACAGCCCGGGGACATGGGTAACACTCCTAACCTGCTCGACGGAACGCCTCTCAGCGAGGTCCGTCGTCAGTCGGCGCGTCGGCTACAAGTGGCTCGCCCGGTACGACACCGACGGGGCGGCGGGGGATGAGCGAAATCTCGCTTGTGGAACCCAACGATCGAGCTATCTCCCCTGTTCAAACACCGGGACCACTTCGTCGTGCTCGCGGTCGGCAATGCACCATCTGGCAAGGTTGCCGCACTCGAGCACCGGAAACATCTTGTCCGCGTCCGGTCGTTCCCCCACTCGTCGTGAGCCTGAGCCTCCCCATGCCCGTCCCCTCGCTCCGCACCGCCTTTTGCTCCCTGACGCTGTGCATCACCGCCGCCGTCACGGTCGTCACCAGCGCTCCGGCGCAGCAGCCAACCGGCCGCGCGTATACGGTTGACGACAACCTCAACCTGCGCCTGGTGCGCATCGAGGATGTCAGCGCTGACGCCCGCTGGGTGGCGATCACGGTGCGCGTGCGGCGCGATGCGCTCACCGTGGACAACTCACGTTATGGCGACCCGACCTACATCTCGCCGGCCATCGCCGAATTTCAGCTGATCGATGCGACCACCGGACAGTCGCGCGCGATCTTTCCGGGCAAGGTGCAGGTGCGAGGGGCAACCTTCACAAAGGACGGCAGCAAGCTGGCGTTCTATCTCCTGAAGGGGTCCGAGTGGGTGATTGCGGTGACCGACGTCGCCAGCAATCGCACGCGCGAAGTCGCGATCAAGACGACCAGGCCAATTGCATCGAACGCGCCGCTCACGTGGACACCCGACGGCGCTTCGGTGCTGACCACACTACGCCCCGACGGATGGGCGGCCGAGGCGCGAGCGGCATACGTGCACCTGACCGAAGGCCCGATCATTGTCCAGGACACGAGGGAGCCGTTCCTGTCCTGGGACGCAGTCCGCAATCTCAGCGACCGGCAGATTCCCGCGATCATTGGCCTGAGCGACGGCACGGTGCGTGAGATCCTCCCCGAAACACCGATCAGCGGCGCGCAGTTTTCCGCCGACGGGTCCTACCTGGCTTACTCCACCGCGGTGGACCGGAAGACTTCGTACGACAACCAGACTGGAACCGACTACGCCGTATTCAGGGTCTCGCTCGCCGCGGGCGCGAAGCCTGACACGCTCGTGAAGCCTGTCCAGCGGAGATTGACGCCGCGATGGAACGACAGCGCGACGGCGTTCGCGTATGCGGACCGCGGCAACGTCTTTGTCCGCCGGGTGGGCACTGACAG
This sequence comes from uncultured Gemmatimonadota bacterium, assembly GCA_946887155.1. Next base: position 1,453 of record CAMPKM010000272.1, on the reverse strand, counting down.
CGCCCGCAACCTCACGGCAAAGTACCGGGGACCGGCACCGAAACCCGGCAGTTCGCGGGCCGACAGCGCGAAGGCCGACAGCGCGCGGATCTCGTTCTCGCTCGTCTCCTGGCGCCCCGACGGCGGCGCGCTGCTCGTGAGTTCGAAGAACGGGTACCATCTGCTCGATCCGCGCACGGATTCCATGACGCTCGTCTATGCCTTCGAGGCGGACACGGCCACGCGGCCGAACCGCGGCTTTGCCGCATGGAGCCGCGACGGGCGCTACCTCTTCCTCACCCGCTCGGCGAAGGACCGTTGGGCGCGAGGGCTCGAGCGCTTCGATCTCGCCACGCGGCAGTCGACCGACCTCGCGATCGACGCCAACCTCTATTCGAGCTGGAATGTAGCGGACGACGGGTCGCGCTTCGTCTTCATCCGTTCCGATGGCGACCGACCTAACGAGGTGTACACGGCCGGCCGCGACCTGGCCGACGCGCACCCGATCACGCGCCTCAACCCGCAGCTCGATGGCGTGGCCCTCGCGCGCACCGAGCTGGTGAGCTATCGCGACGCGGACGGGAAGACGCTCCGCGGCGTGCTCTATTATCCGTACGGGTACCAGGCAGGCCGGAAGTACCCGCTCGTGGCGGAGATCTACGAGGGCTACTTCGACAACGGGTTCAACGAGAACATGAACCTCCTCGCGTCGCAGGGATGGTTCGCGTTCCACCCGTCGGTGAACCTCGAGATCGGTTATCCGGGTGAGGCGTGGTTGAAGGGTGTGACGAACGCCATCAACACCCTGGAGGATCGCGGCCTGGTGGACGGCACGAAGCTCGGCGTGGAAGGCACCAGCTACGGTGGCTATGCGGTCAACCTGCTGATCACGCAGACGAATCGCTTCGCCGCGGCCGTGAACATCTCCGGCAAGGTGAACATCATCTCCTTCCTCGGCGACAGCCCGAAGATCGGCACGCGCAACTACAGCGCGGCCGAGAACGGGCAGGACCGCATCGGGGCGACGCTCTGGGAGGCGCCCCTCAAGTACATCCAGCACTCGGCGATCATGTTCGCCGACCGCATCAAGACGCCGCTGCTGATGCTCACCGGCAAGGAAGACTGGAACGTGCCGGACACCAACGAGCGCGAGATGTACTACGCGCTACGCCGGCTGGGTCGCGAGGCGGTGTGGGTGCAGTACACCGGTGCGGGCCACGGCGCGGGGCGGAACGGCAGCGAGGCGGACTTCCGCGATCACTGGTCGCGAATGTTCGACTGGTTCGCGACGCATTTCGACCCTTCCCCCACGAAGAAGGCCACCTCGGACAGGAACCGGTGAGGCTCCGACCTCGAACTGGTCAAGGCTTTAAACTGCAACCCGGGCAGATTCATCCGACAACGCATGGCTGGTCTGCCTAACGCCAATTAGATGGCCGGCGTGACCACCCGCGCCATGATTAGCACATCGTCA
>CAMPKM010000271.1 GCA_946887155.1 uncultured Gemmatimonadota bacterium | reverse complement strand
ACCCTAACGAGTTGGCGGCGATGCTGCAGCGCCTGGTCGAGGACGACCTGGGCGGCGGTGAGGATGCGCCGCGCGCGCTCGAGCAGCGCTTCAGCGACGTGGCGGCGCTCTTTGCGGGACTCGAGCCGCGGTTGAGCCACGTCATGTTCGGGAAACTCGCTGCCGCGGTGACGTCGCTGGACGTGGAGCCCCGCAACAATCTCCTCAAGGCGGCCATTCTTCCGGCCATCTTCGACCGGCGGCCGGCGGCATCGGTGCTCCCCGCGTTCACGAACGAGATGCTGGCCGAATCCCTCTGCCTCCTGGCCGGCGACACATCGGCAGCCGGCATCGCCATCTCGGCGCTCGACCAGTTGGGCATCGAGAATGAACGCCGCGGGGCCGTCGTCGCGCTCATCGATGAACTGCTGCGGGCGCGGATCGATCCCAGCCTGGGGCTGGATGCCTCGACGGCCATCGAACTGGACCGGCAGGCCCGCCGCCTGACGAGTATCGATGCCTCGGTGCGCCGCAGCTTCGCCGAGCTGTCGGGTTTCGAGTTGCATGTCGACGACGCGGCGCGGGACGTGATCGCTGCCGTTCGCTCTGACATCCGGGCCAGCGACGGCCTGCTCGTGGAACTCACCTGCCTGGTCAACCTGGTTGCCCTTCAGCCGAACCCGGAAGTCGCCATTTCGTTCGTCCAGGGTGCACTCGTGCGCGCCGGGCAGCTGGTGAGCAGTGGCCGCTGGTCGGACCTGGCGGCCGTGTTCGAGCACCTCGCGGCAGTCGTCACGCCGCTCCGTGAGAAGCGTCCCGAGATTTCGGCGATGGTCGACAATGCCTTGTCCACGTTCGCCACGCCCGAATTCGCCTCGGCGCTGATGTCGCAACACGGCCATGGTGACGCATCGCAAACCATCTCGCTGCGAATCATCGACGCGCTCGGGCCGGCCATGGCGCCATCGCTGCTGACATTGCTCGAAACGAATGCCAGCGCCGGCTCGGTCGCGGTCGCACTCATGTCGGAACGCCCGGCGTTGTTTGCCCCGTCGCTGGCCGTGAACGCGACCACGTTCGGTGATCAGGCACGACCGCACGTGGCGCGCATCCTTGGCCACGCCGGGACCGGCTATGAGGAGGCCGCCAGCAGTCTCGTTTCGACCCGCGATGAGCGAACGTCTCGCGAAGCGCTCAGGGCGCTGGCGCGCATCGGCACGCCGCGCGCAGCGGAGCTGGTGAATTCCCATGTCCGTGGAGCACCAGGTTGGCTGGCCACGGCGATCGTCGAAGCCCTGTTGCACTTCCCTTCCGAAACGTCCGGCATCGCCATTTGTGACCTGCTGGCCCAGCGGGCGTTCGTGCTGGCGCAGCCCACCGGTGCCTCCCGGTTGATCGCGCGAGCAGCACAATCCAGGGCGCCGAACCTCGAACCGGTCCTGCGCAGCCTCGTTTCCCTGCGGTTCCGGTTCTGGAATCCGTTGCTGGTGAAGGTGGCGCGCGATGCGCAGGCGGTGATCGCGCGATGAGCACGACACTGGCGCCGACGCGTGCACCCGCCGCGGCCGACCCGATCGACACCGCCGGCGATCCGCTGGCCATCGTGAAGGAAGTCATTACGCTGCGGCGGCTCGTCGGGCTGTATCCGTCCGACCATCCACTGATCGCCGACAAGTTGCGCGAACTCGATGTCGCGCTGTCGCGAAGGCTCGAGCAACGACCATCACTGCAGGTCGACATCGTTCGCGGTGATGTGCACCTCGACGGCGATTCGTTCCGCCAGGAAAGTCGCGCCCACGCGCACCTGATCACGGAACTCACCGACATCGGTATCCACAGCATCCGTATCGAGGCCGGCGTGACACAGGCGGAACTGCGCGCGACGGCGGAGTTTCTCTGGCGCTTCGACGGCCGGACTGGCGGTGAAGCCGTGACCGGGCAACTGGACCGCGCCGGTGTTCGTCACATCACGCTTGGCCGCATTGTCCCGCTCGACACGCGATGGGAAACGCGGCAGTGGCCCGACGGCCCGCAGGGCCCCGTCGACCCCGCTTATGAAGAGGCGCTGATGATGGCGCAGAATGCCTTTCACCAGGTCTCGTCAGGCGGCGACCTCGAGGCGACTGCGGTCCGTGAGACCGTCCAGTTCCTCGTCAGGCGCGTGGCCAGCAGCAATGCCGCCCTCGGACACGTGATGGCGGTGAAGCATTACGAGAACCTGACGTGGTGCCACTCGGTCAACGTCGCGATGCTGAGCCTCCTCATCGGCCGGCAGGTCGGTCTCGAAGGCGAGACGATGGTCTCGCTGGTGGAGGCGGCGTTGTTGCACGACATCGGCAAGACGCGTGTGCCACTGGAAGTCGTGCAGAAACCCGGCGCGCTCGATCGCAGCGAGCGCAAGTTGATCGAGGCCCATGCCGCTTTTGGCGGAGAAATCCTGGCGTCGACGGCCGGCCTCCGGCCACTGACGCCAACCATCGCCCTCGAACATCACCGCACGGTGCTCGGTGGCGGCTATCCGGACATCGGGGCCGGGGTGATCCCCCACCCGATGAGCCAGATCGTGTCGGTTGCCGACGTCTATGAGGCGCTGACGGGCGCACGCTCGTACAAGGAACCCACACCTCCGGAACGCGCCTGCGTCATACTCGCCCGCATCGCCGGTGAGCAGCTGAACGCATCGCTGGTGAAAGCGTTCGTCAGCACCGTGACGTTCTTCCCGGTGGGGTCGTTCGTTCGACTGAACGACGAGCGCATTGGCGTCGTTACTCGCACCAGAGCGACCAATCCGCTCCGGCCGGAAATCGCCGTGTTGAGTGCCGACATGGGTTCTGTCACCGCGGAAGTCGACCTGGCCGGCTCGTCGGGCGCCAGTCTGCACGTGGTAGAAACCGTGCCCGCTCCGCCGGGTGCGCCACCGTTACGGGACTTGCTGCATTCGGCGCTGTAATACCCGCGCTTCGGGATCACGCGCAAAAGCGAGATAAGCGGAAGGGCCAAAGAAACCGGAGTGGAGTCCTACGTCGTGGCCGCGGCTGGTAGCGTGAGGGCCGCCAGTATCTGCTCGACATGTTTCATCACGATGTCCGGACGCTCGAGGTCGAAGTGACCGGTGTCCGGCTCGATGAGGATCGAGTCTTCGCGATACCGGTCACCCAGGCGCTTCGATTCGGCCTGGCTGAGTATCAGGTCCGCGACGAATGACCGGAATGGCGCGCTGTCCTCGAAGAGGCAGCGCACGACGGGGATGTTGGCGGAAGCGTCGCGATACCAGGCATGAAACGGCGACTCACCGCCCTCCTCGAACGGCCGGACGATTTCCCGGGCCAGCGTGCGCAGCGGGTCGACCGCGCCGCGAAACTTGCGAAGCATCGCCACGAGGTAGGTGTGTATGATCAGCCACGTGTCCAGCTCGGTTGCGGATTCACCAACCGCCCGCAGGTCGGCCAGCAGGCGCTCCGGGTGGCGGGAGCTCATCCGGGCCAGCATCGAGGTCACGAACGTGGTCTCGAGCGAGATGTTGCAGCCTAACGACAGGACGGCGTCGATGCGCGCCCCACCGGCCGGCCGCGTCGCGGCAAAACGCATCACGGCATCGGCGCCTGACGAGAAACCCGCCAGGACGAGCCGGGTGGCGCCGGTGCGCTCGCGGATGTGCCGGAGGAAGTGCCGGATCAGCGTGAAATGGTCGTTGAGCGACAGCGTATACCGCCGGTGACGGACCGGCTCATGGGAAAATGGCGTGAGCGCCACGCATCGCCACGGCAGGCTGCGGAGGTGTTCCTCGTACTGGGCCGCGTCGAGGCCGATCGCCGGAATGAAGCAGACGAGGGTGTCGGACCGGGCGTGGTTGTCGAGATACTCCATGGAGTCGCCGACCATGCGCGGATCGAATGCCTGCCGGTCCAGCCGGCGGGCGAGGGATTCGGCGATGCGGAACTTGGATGGAGCAACAGCATGCTCCTGCGTCGTGCCCATGGCGGCGCTCAGCGGACCGGTTAGGATCTCGTCGAGACGTGCAACGACCTCCTCGGCCCGCTGGAACCGATCGGCGGGCCGCTTCGCCAGGCATTTCAGCACCAGCTCCTCGAGTGCTTCCGGAATACCCGGACGATGTCTCGTCAGCGGCTCGGGCGCACGCGTCATGTGGGCCGATACCAGTTGTACGGCACTCGGTGCGGTAAACGGCGGCATGCCGGTGAGCACTTCGTACGCCAGCACGCCGAACGCGTAGATGTCGGCGCGATGATCCATGGCGGGATCGCTGGCCGCCTGTTCGGGCGCCATGTACGCCGGACTCCCGACGACGATGCCGGTAGCGGTAATCGGTCCGGCGGTCGCGGCTTCCGTCACGGCGCGCGCGATCCCGAAGTCCGCCACCTGCGCGTGACGCGACGAAAACATCACGTTCTCCGGCTTGATGTCCCGGTGGATGATCTGCAGCGCGTGGGCATGAGCGAGGGCGTCGGCAATCTCCCGGAGTATCCAGACGGCTTCCGAGATCGGCATTTCGCCTTCACGAGCCAGCCGCGTGCGCAACGACTCTCCACTCACGTACGGCATCACGTAATACAGGATGCCTTCGGATTCACCCGAGTCGATCAGGCCGAGGATGTGCGGATGCTGGAGCTTCGCGACGATGTGGATCTCGCGCAGGAAGCGCTCCGGGCCGAGTGACGTGGCGAGGTCCGGTCGGAGCACCTTGATGGCGACGTGGCGATCGTGCTTGATGTCGCGCGCAAGGTAGACCGTGGCCATCCCGCCGACGCCGAGCTCCCGTTCGACGTGATAGCGGCCACCAAGGACAGCGGTCAGGTGCTCGAGCGTTTCCACGACAGTGCAAGGTAAGAAAAACTGGTAAGGATGTTAGATCCGTCCGGAGACCTGGGAGCCAGGAGGCAGCGTGTCGCTGGGTGCTGGAGTTGGGATGGAGCAGGGGGTCGAACGG
>CAMPKM010000270.1 GCA_946887155.1 uncultured Gemmatimonadota bacterium | reverse complement strand
ACGTAATACAGCGACGCATCAGCGGCTACGATCCAGTCGTCATCTTCAGCGACGAGCGGACCTGACCACTCCGGCAGGGTTGCTTCCCAGTCGTGGCGTGCGGCACCAATTCGGGCCCCCGGCGCTTCGGCGATGTCCGGCGTGCCGGCAGCGCGATTGCGCATCGAGCCCAGCATCTGCTCGAGGACGTGCGGGGACGAAGCTGAACCAGGCCCAAATACACCGGCGAGCGCGCTCATCGTCCCCCGAATATGCAACGGGCCGCCATCAGGCGGCCCGGCGACTCACCACCGATAGTGAGCGAATGCCTTGTTGGCCTCGGCCATTCGATGCGTGTCTTCCTTTTTCTTGACCGCATTGCCTTCGCCCTTCGATGCCGAAATGACCTCGGCAGCGAGCTTTTCGGACATCGACTTCTCGTTGCGCTCGCGCGAGTAGAGGATCAGCCAGCGCATCGCCAGTGCGGTGCGGCGATCGGGACGGACCTCGACGGGAACCTGGTACGTGGCGCCGCCGACGCGGCGGCTCTTCACCTCGACCACCGGCTTGAGGTTCGACAACGCCTGCTTGAAGACGTTGACGCCGGGCTGGCTCGTCCGCGACTCCACGAGGTCCATGGCGCCGTAGAAGATGCGTTCGGCGACCGCCTTCTTGCCCTCGTACATGAGCGAGTTGATGAACTTCGAGACGGTCTGGCTATCGTAGCGCGCATCCGGAAGCACCGGACGACGGACTGTTTTCTTGCGGCGGCTCACTTCTTTCCTCCGGTGCCGGCCTTCGGCTTCTTGGTTCCGTATTTCGAGCGACTGCGATTGCGGCCCGAGACGCCAGCTGCATCGAGCGTCCCGCGAACGATGTGGTAACGGACACCCGGCAGGTCCTTCACACGTCCGCCGCGCACGAGCACGATGGAGTGCTCCTGCAGGTTGTGTCCTTCTCCGGGGATGTACGCAATCACTTCGAACTGATTCGTCAGGCGGACCTTGGCGACTTTCCGAAGCGCCGAATTCGGCTTCTTGGGCGTCGTGGTGTACACACGCGTGCACACGCCGCGTCTGAACGGATTCTGCCGCAGGGCTGGTGTCTTGCCCTTGGCGGAGACGGCGCGACGAGCGCGCCGTACGAGCTGGTTGATTGTCGGCATCCCTTGTGGCTCAACGAAAAAACACGCCCCACAAAGGCTGGGGCGGAGAAGACGCGAATGATAGGCGTGCGCCTGAGCTCCCGTCAAGCCGTGGAGGTCCGCAAGTTAAGCCTCCGCATGACGTTCCGATCCCGGAAACGGGGTCAGACGCCATTTCCGGAAAACAGCGTCTGACCCCGTTTCTAGTGGTAAAGCTCCGCGGGGTCGGCGGCGGCGAGGTCGGACCAGAACGATGCGAGCTTCTGAGCGACAGCGTCGAGGTAGGTTTTTCCCTTCTCTGCTGACGCGCGGGCCGGGTTTCCGACGCCGGTGTCGTCGGTGACTTGAGTCCAGGGTCGCGGCATCCAGGCCCATCCCTCGCGGAACGCCTGAACCCGATTCTTTCGGGCGGCACCAGACCCAGCCGACTCGAGCGATCGGACGAGGTCAGGCCGCAGGTGCATGGTTACGCTCGTCTCCAGTTCACCGGCGTGATCACCAGGGTCATCGAAGTGCTCGGTCGCGGGCACTACCTGGTACCAGTTCACCTGCGCCAGGAGCATGGGGGTCGCGGGCTGCAGCTCGCGGATGATCTGCTTGAAATCATTGCCGCCGTGCCCGTTGAGGATCACCAGCTTGCGGACGCCATGCCTTTCCAGCGACGGCAAGAGATCCCGTAGCACGGCGATCTGCGTGGACGGCATCATGTTCAGGCAGAAGGGAACGTCTCGCTGCCCCGTGTTCACGCCGAACGGAACGCACGGAAGGACCAATACGCGAGCGCCTTGTTCCCAGGCAAGAGCCGCTGAGGCGACCGCAATGGCCTCGGTTTCGAGATTGTCCGTCGCGTAAGGCAGGTGCGTGTTGTGCGCTTCCGTCGCGCCCCAGGGGAGGATCGCGATTTCAAATCGCTGCGACCGGATCTCTTCCCAGGTGGACTCAGCGAGAACGAAAGGTCGGGGCATTTGGATGCAGGGACCGAGTTCGGGTCAGGGTTCTGGATTCTCGTTTCCGGCGGCGCACGAAACACGATTCTGCCGCCAAACCCTGAACCCCGAACCCTGAACGGTCAAACCAGGAACCCGGACCTACCTCTTAACCAACTTCGCGCCCGTCAATTGCGCGATCGCGGCAAGCGTGGTCTGGGCTGCGTTCAGCCCGAGCCGGAAATCCTTGTCGCTGTACGTGGTGTACAGGTCCGTCGGCTGGTGCCAGTTCGGATCCCACCCGGCGCCGATCTGCGCGCCGCGTTCATTCTCGCGAAGACTGATGGCCGGAATGATGTCCTGGAACGGGCCGGAATCGGTGTTGGTCATGTGCGGACCAACCGTGGCCGGGTAATCGGTGGCGTACTTGTTGTTGGCTTCGTGAAAGACGAACGCCAGCGTCATCGACGAATCGGCCATCTTCGAATTCATCTGGAACTCGATGTTGACGTCGGCCTCCGGCCGTTGCTCGGGACTGAACGTCCCGTCAGCGCGGGGCATGCCGTGATCGAACATCATCATGTCGTGCTGAATCATGCCTAACCATTTTGGCTCCGGATACCGGCCAGACCCCGCGGGATCTTCCTTGCCCTGCATGGCCTGCCGCTGGGCGATATAGGCACGGGCACCGTTGAGGCCGGACTCCTCGTTGTTCCATAGCACAAAGCGGATGCTTCGATCCGTCTGCACGTCGGGCGAACTGAAGATCCGCGCGAGCTCCATCACGATAGCCGTACCCGAGCCATCGTCGTTGGCGGCTTCACCCCAGCCAATGCCATCCATGTGGCCACCGACGATGTACATCTCCTCAGGCCGAGTCGTGCCGACCTTCGTACAGAAAACCTCCTCGCGCGGCGTCGTGCCGATCGGCGTCTGCTCCGCGTTGAGCGCTCGCAATCTCGCATCGGGTTGCCGCAGCGAATCGTTGTTCACGCCGGTGCGGTTCCTGTTTCCGCGCATCCGGCTGCCGCCGGGTCCCGATGCCACGCCGGTGATCGGTCCCATGGCGCGGTTGTCACCGCGACCCTGAGCGCCGCCACGCGCACCGGGAGCGTTGGCACCTCCGCCGCGGCGGCCGGCGCCACCACCACGCGGTGGATTCTGTGTGTACTCGTACCGAATGCGCTCGGTGTTCGAGCAGCCGTAGCTCTTGAGTTGCGCCTCGATCCAGTCGACGGCATCCCGGTTCCGCTGGGTCCCCTGCCGGCGATCACCGAACTGCGTGAGCCCCTTGATGGTCGCCTTGTACTTCTCGAGCTCGAGACGGCCGACCATGTCGCGGATGGGATCGGCGGAGTCGGCCGGAGCGGCGGTGTTCTGCGCTCCGGCGATCGTCGCGAACGATACTGCAAGCGTGGAAATCAGGATTCGTCGCATGGCTTGTCCCTGGTTTTGTCCAACTTCACCCGCCACCCGGCATTCAGGCTCAGGGTTGCACGGCTTTCGTATCCGGCTTCGGGTTCTTCACGTATACGTCGAACCAGGCGAGCCAGCGCGCCCACTGGTCGAGGTCAGTCTGGTAGGTACCCACACTGTGGTCCTCGTACGGATACATGTACAGCGACGCCGTCTTCCCGAGACCCTGGAGCGCGTGCAGCATCCTCGTCGAACTGACGGGATGTGTGCCGACGTTCTGGTCCTCGAGTGAGTGATACATGAGCAGTGCCCCGCTCAGCTTCTCGGCGCGGAAGAACGGCGACATGTCGACGTAGGTGTCCATCGCCTGGAAGAAGTTGCGCCGTTCGCTCTGGAACCCGAATGGCGTCAGGGTGCGGTTGTACATGCCGTCGCCGGCAATGCCCGCCTTGAAGTACGGTACGATGGTCATCGCGTTCACCGCACTGAACGCGCCGTAGCTGTGACCGCCGAGTCCCATGCGGTCGCGATCGACGTATCCGGCTTCGACCGCGGCATCGATCACGGCATCGAGATATTCGCGAAGGTCCTGCGTGTAGTTGTCGTTCATGCGCCCGGTGTCACCCATGATCGGGCTGTCCGCCTCGAGCAGCGCATACCCCTGGGTGACCCAGAGCTTGATCGACGAAGCGGGGCGCGCCGGCGCCAGTGACGGATACCGGTTGATGTTGATGCCGTACTTCGAGCGATCGTAGTCCGCGGTGGTCGTGTATTCGCGCGGATAGAACCAGATGATGCCGGGGAGCCTGGTCCCCGGGCGCCAATCGGCGGGCAGCGTAACGTCGACCCAGAACTTCATGCCATCCCGGGGGCGCGTGACCTGCATGCGCTTCACCTGCGCCTGGCTGACCTCGGGCGCGACGTCCTTGTTGCTCGTGATCTTCGTCGTGGCGCCGCTGGCGACGTTCTTCAGCCACGCGTCAGGCACGACCGTTGGCGATTCGTGCGTGTAAATGAACTGCGAGTAATCGTCATCGAGCGCGGCCACAAATTCGTCGAAGCCATTCGCCGGGGCGTCGAACACGCGGGTTCGCTGGCCGCTCTCGAAATCGAGCTTGTCGACCCACGGCCGCGGTGACTGGGTCTGCCAGTTGGCGCCCGGCGTGCGCGTGCCGGAGAGGAAGACCGTCTTTCCGTCCGACGCGACCACGACCATCGCGGGTCCGTTGACACCGGATCGCATGGCCAGGCTTCCTCCGGAGGCGGTCGTGTCGCCGCCGCCGCCGCGTCCGCCGCGGCCACCGCCGAAACCACCGCCGCCTCCGCCTAACGTCACGCCGCGCGGCAGCGCGAACCGGCGCGCCGGCTCGGCGGTGCGCGCCGCGAACACCAGTCCGCTGTCCGAGATGAACATCGTCTTGCCGTCCACGCTATACGCCACGTTCGTCAGGCGTCCGCTACCCTCGAGAATCACCTTCGTATCCGC
>CAMPKM010000269.1 GCA_946887155.1 uncultured Gemmatimonadota bacterium | reverse complement strand
TACCGCGAGACCGCCACCACGACTGCAAGCGCCCCCACCCCGCGAACCACGCGGACAACCCCAAGCTCCCCTAAAATGGCGTCTGACCCCGTTTTGCCTGCTCCGTCACGTCAATCGACCAGTTTGTTGTCGCCGGGCGGCGCTACATAACGAGCTTCCTCGACCGGCCGGCCGCCGACGACGTGTTCATCGAGGATTCGAATCGCCGTTTGCGGGTCGACGCCGGCATACCAGACATCGTCCGGATAAACAACGACCATGGGTCCGTGCCCGCACTGGTTCATGCAGCCGGCGTGATTGATCCTGACCACGCCTTTCAATCCCCGTTCCGATGCGCCCTTCTTGAGGGCCTCGTGGACTTCCTTTGCCCCCTGGGTTGGACACGTCTTGCCCGACGTGCATACAAAGACGTGATGTCGATATTGACCCATCGGTTTACAGAGGGCGGAAGGCGGGAGTGAGATTAGCTTTCATGAGCCAGGCCAGAGCGTTCAAGCTACCATCCCGACCGACATGAGCGTCACTCGCGAATACCAGGCGCAGGGCAAGAAGCGCGTCAATCACATCGTTGCCCGCTGGTCAGAGGGAGAGGCGTTCGACGCCGGTGAGCCGGGCAAGACGACGGTCCGCATCGATGGCATGAAGGTCAGCGGGCCGGGACCCGTGGACATGCTCCTGAGCGCGCTCGCCACCTGTTCGGCCATCGATATCGTCTCGATCATGAACAAGCGCCGCACTCCACTGGCATCGCTGGACATCGACGTGCGCGGCGAACGGGCATCGACGGTGCCGGCGAGACTCACGTCGATCGCCATGATCTACCGCCTGGCAGGCGACGGCATCGACCGCGAGTCAGCTGAACGCGCGATCGACCTCGCCCTCAACAAGTACTGTTCGGTGCGCGACTCGCTCGATCCGTCGATCCCGATCGAGTGGACGCTGGTGCTCAACGACAGTTAGGCACCGGGCGGACCGGCCATCGCCGTCCGGTGCATCTGCATGCATCGCGAAAACCGCGCGTAGTGCGCGCGAAAGAAGGTCACCAGCTCACCGTCGCCTACGCTCGCCAACTTGTCCAGGTCGGCCTTCACCGAATCGTGCAGCGCCGTCCATTCGGCTGACGGTTGCCGATTCAACCGCTTCAATTCCCCGGTCATGGCCGTGAGCGCACTGTCGACATGCTGAGGGTGCGTCGCCACGATCTTCTGGATCGTTGCCAGGCTCGCCGTATCCACGATGGACTGTGAGCTGGGCGGCGCGCGCCGGACCGGCACGGTATCGACAGGATCCAGGCTCGGATTGCCTTGCCGACCACGTGCCGCCGAGTCCTGTCGTGCCGACGTATCGCGTGGCACTCCACCCTGCACCATTCCCGCGACCGTGTCGGTCGCCATCAGGCCGGTATCTGCCGCTGGTGCGTCCTCGGTCGGGCCGCAGGCAAGCAGGAACAGGCTGATGACTGCATAACGAGCGGCGCGTGGCGACATGGAGCCCTCCGTGGCTGGCTACGATGTTATAGCCTTCAGTCGTCAAGAGGTTCTGGAACAGTTCGGCACCTCGCCTACCGGTGTGACGAGCGACGTGCCGCAGGTCACGATCAGGAAGATCAGCCCGGTAGCGGTGTTGCGGACTCCTCCTTCCAGAGATTGTCGGGCGGGATGCCCAATAGCATCCGGAAGTGATCCCGGTGTTCTTCAGGCACCACCGGAACCAGGTCCACCATCAACCGGTGCAGACTCGAGTCAGCCGCAATACTGCGTTGGACACCCGGATCCGCGAGCAAACGGAATAGCGCATCCACCAGGCGCTGCTTCGCCGCCGCCTCACTCACCCTGGGAAGCGAGTCGGCAATCGCGCTCACAGAATCGGTCGGCGGCGCGGGGTGGCCCACGTGACCCGGCATTGTTGCTCCGACCGCAGCCGTGGGCCGAGGAGGCTCGGTGAGAATTCCGGTCGCGGGTCCTCCCTGGTTTTCGATTCCCATCGAACTCGACATGGCGCGCCAGTCGTGAGGCGTCATCACGTCGGTCGAATCGTCGCGATACCTGCCAATGGCAACGAGGATCTCGGCGCGTTTCCGGTTGCGTGGCACCGCATCATTCGCGAGCACGTCCGAGATCACATCGTGCAGGCTGTGCAAGTTGTCGAAAATCATCGCTGCTTCGGGATAGCGCCGCGTGAAAAGTGGCGCGATCGCGGCCGTCATCGGCATCACCCGCGGCATCGATGCCGGCGGATTGTCCAGCATCTGGCGGAACCGGGCAACCGTGGCGGTGACCAGCGTAACGCGCTCGTCAGGCGATGCGCCCGCGAGCAGTGCGTCGTACAAGCCGACCTGAAGCCAGTGGTATGACCAGATCAGGCCGTTGAACTTCGGATACTCCTTCCGGAACGCGAGCGAATACGGCTGACCCTCCATCAATGACATGCCCTTGGGCTTTGCGCTGAACGCCAGGTCCGGCCGGCTGCGGTAATACGCGAGCAGCCGCTGGACCTCAGCGTCCCGCTGTGCCTCGTTCAGCCTGACGTCGGCCAGTACGTCGTAGACCTGGCGATGGAGCAGGTGCGCCCACTCGAACATCGCCTTTGCTTCGGGCGCGAGCCGGCTGTAGCCCGGCGCGATCGCCGACTCCTCGAGCGGCAAGTCCGGTGGATTGATCAGGAGCCGGCGCGTGATGAAGTCGTATTGTGATCCTTCCAGCGCCTCTCCTTTGCGTGCCCACAGCAATTCGTAGAGGATGGCGTGACCGTAGTCGAACGCGTTGAACAAACGGTCCGCGTCCGGGAAGCGCGCGCGAAACTCCCAGTTATGGCCGGCGGGCAGGTAATACTGGTGATCGACGGTCGACCATTGCGCATCGACGCGGGCCGGTGCCCCTGAAATCAGGATGGCGGCGATGAAGAGCCCTGGCGCTAACCTCATCGCTGGCCTCCCGGCATCAGCCTGACGAGTCCGATCGAGCGCGCGGCCCCGAACGTGACTGACCATTCCCTCGCAAACCCGAACGCTCGGCCAATCCCGGCATTCAGGGACCAGCGTGGATCGAGCTGCCATCGAACTCCGCCGGCCGCCCGCCATTCCACGTCGCTGTTGGCGATGACCGGGCGCCGCACGAGCACTTCGGCGGCGACGAGCATCGACCGCAATGCCAGCGCGCGATCAACCGCCACACCGACCACCCATCTTGATTGATCGTGGGGAGCGAGCGGATCCTGTGGGCCACAGTCGTCAGGCGCGGCCAGTTCGCTTTCGGCGAGGCCCAGGTCCGCGTTGGCATGCAATCGGCCAATCGATGTCGTTCGCGTGAGGGCAATGCCCACGCTCGGATAGGTGCGTGGAGTGGCGAACGTACCGAAGGGCACGTCGAGTCCCGCGCTCAGCGCGAACGCCGGAAGCGTCAGGCTTTCGACGTTGAGCGCATGCAGCGCCGAAAGATGGAGCGAGGTCTGGTTTATTTGCCGCAGTCCGTTGACCCCCGGCACGTGAATCACGGCAACGCCGAGCCCGAGTTGTGTACGCGGCATCATGCCCCATGAAAGTTCGGGCTCCACAGTCCAGACGTCGCGACCCGATCGCCCGCGAGACCAGTGGACCGGAGCCGCCTGAAGCTCCAGTGCATATCGCTCGATCGCCACCGCATCCTGCACGTGGAGGGGGCGGCCGCGATCGAGGTTGAAGTAGTCGGTTTGGGCGCGTGCGATCGCCGGCGCAATCGCGAGCGTCGCGCCATATCGGACCAGACGCGCCGCACATTGTGCGAGCGCGGCAACATTGGATGACATCCGGTGCTTCTCCCTGGGATTCTGACTGAGCGCGGCCGCGAGTGGACGCGCGATGGCCTGCCGTTCGTCAGGCCCTGGGAGGCGGTATTTCCGGTGCCGATGTCAACGATGGCGGGCGCTCGTCTGATGTCCCGTCGACACGCATGGGCCGCTTCACAACCACAACAACAGGATCCGTGGCCACGTCGAGCGTCGCGACACAGGCCTGCATGGCCAGGCATGGCGAACCATGCGACGAGCCCTCGTCAGGCATCGAGTGAACCATCTCGTGGCTCACCGGTGCGTCGCTCGATCCATGTTCGCTGTGGACGCCCGTCGGTGCCGCGCTTTCGTGCGGAGCGGATACCAGCGGGCACGCGGAGCCGGCCTGCACGAACACGAGGTTCGTGAGGCTCATCAGGCTGAAGAGCGCGATCAGGCGGCGCACGGAGGCAAGGTAGCCGGGGACGAAGCGGGAGTGAGAGGGTTCTAGCGCAGGTTCCGGTACATCAGGTCGATGAGTTCATCATACATCGGTTCCGCTTCCTCCGGTCCGGCCTTGATGGCAGAGGTCGCGCAGTGTTTCAGGTGGTTCCGCATGAGTTCGCGTCCCACGCCGCGCAGTGCCTCCTGAACGGACGAAATCTGCGTAAGGATGTCGGCGCAGTAGCGATCTTCGTCGATCATCTTCTGCAGCCCGCGCACCTGGCCCTCGATGCGGCGCAATCGCTTGAGGTTGCGATCGCGGATATCAGGATCAACCGCCACGGCCTTGCGACCGGAGTCATGAACCGCGCAACCGCACGAAGGTGCCGCCCCTACTGAATGAATGTGTGCCATGACTTCGTCAATTCGGGTTTCTTGCGTCTCACGTCCTCATGCCTCACCGCCCCAACCTCAGACTGTTCGTCACGACGCTCACGCTGCTCAAGGCCATTGCCGCACTGGCCAGGATGGGACTGAGCAGCAGCCCGAACGCCGGGTACAGCACGCCTGCCGCGATCGGGACGCCGACGACGTTGTAGACGAATGCCCAGAACAGGTTCTGGCGCATCGTCCGCATCGTTTTTCGCGACAGGCCGATCGCATCGGCGACGCCATTCAGGTCCGGGCGCAGGAGGGCGATGTCGCCGGCCTCGATGGCCACATCGGTCCCGCTCCCCATGGCGATCCCGACGTCGGCGCGGGCGAGGGCGGG
>CAMPKM010000268.1 GCA_946887155.1 uncultured Gemmatimonadota bacterium | reverse complement strand
GTCCGACTCGGCGACTACCGCGCCAACCTGGGCGCCGTCATGCAGGACAACTTCCTGTTCGACGGGTCGATTCGCGACAACATCGCCTACGGGAACCCGGACGCGACCGACGAACAGGTCCGTCGCGCCGCCCGCATTTCCCACGTCGACGAGTTCGTGGAGAAATGGGAGGACCAGTACGACACGGTAGTCGGCGAACGCGGCGTGAAGCTCTCGGGCGGCCAGCGCCAGCGCGTGGCCATCGCGCGCGCCATTGTCGCCGACCCGCGCATCCTGATCCTCGACGAGGCGACGTCGAGCCTCGACAGCGAAAGCGAGGCAATGATCCGCGACGGGTTGAAGTCGCTCCGGACGGGACGGACGACGTTCGTCATTGCCCACCGGTTGTCGACCATCGTCAGCTCGGACCAGATCCTGGTCATGGAGGAAGGGCGGATCGTCGAGCGCGGCACGCACCGCGAGTTGATGGCGTTAGGCGGCCGGTACCGGGACCTCTACGATCGGCAGTACGGCCTGGAGCACGACCGGTTCATCAACCCCGGCGAGGACTTCACGCCCGAACCGGAAAGCGTGCGGGAAGTGGCGCTGAAAGCGGCGCTGCCCTCGCGCAATCCGTGAGTTGGTAGCGGTCGTGGTCAGGCCCGGCTCACACCCTGACGTTTCCGCCAGCGCCTGAGGCGGGGACGAGCCGTACGGACAGGGGTCCCGTGTGACCCCGACGAGGGGTCCCGAGTCCCCATCGTGACCCCTCATATGCGTCACGCCACTCCCCGGGAGCAGTCGCCCTTCGAAGCCGCCACGGCCACGGTCCTGCGGGGGCAGTACATCGCCGCCGAACGCACCGTGAACGTCGTACGGCTGGGCGTCCTGCTCGTCCTGGCGATTGTCGCCGCGTTCTGGGCCCCGGCGCTGACGTTTTCGCTCAACATGGTGAACATCGGTGTGCTGGTGCCGGTGCTCGCCTGGGCGATTTTCCAGCACGTCAGGTTCCACCGCCCGGTACGCCCCTGGACGCACTTGTCGGCGCTGAACATGTACGTCGACATCACCGCTGTCTCCGCGCTGCTCCTGGGATACGGACTCCAGGGACTACCGGACCTGGCGGTGAAGTCCCCGATCTGGACCGCATACTTCATCATTCTGGCCGCGCGACCATTTACCGGATCACCGCGTCGAGCCGCTCTGGCGTCGGCGACGGCGGCCTCGCAATACGCGGTGCTCGTGCTGTATTTCGTGCTGAGCGCCCGGGTCGCGCTGCTGCCGTCGCCGCTGGAGTCCGTCGCCACGGCCGGGACGTCCTGGCTCGACGAGATGGCGAAGGTGCTGCTGCTGGCGGTGGTCGGTGTGGTCGTCACCTACGCCACGGCCTGGCACGAGCGCACGTTGCGCCGCGCGATCGAGGCATCGCGATCAGCGGACGAACGCTTCCGGGCGGTCTTCGATCATTCTGCGACCGGCATTGTCGTCCTCGACGCTGACGCGCGGATTCGCGATACGAATGCCGCCTTCGGGCATTTCATCGGCGCATCGTCCGAAGAGCTCGCAAATCGCCGGCTCGCCGATTTCACGCCGCCGGACCACGCCGACCTCGCCAACGCGTTGTTCGAGCAACTGGGTTCCGGGCATCGTCATGAGGCGTCGGCCGAACTTCGTTTCGTGCGTGCGGACGGTCGCGTCAGCTGGGGCGCCGTCACGCTGTCGCGCGCGGAGGACCAGGAAACGTTCCGCCTGATCGCCATGGTGCAGGACGTCACGGAGCGCAAAGCGCTCGAGGCGCAGCTCGTGCACCAGGCGTTCCACGATCCGCTGACCGGCCTGGCCAATCGGGCGTTGTTTCTCGACCGGCTCGGTCACGCCATGGAACGGGTGGCGCCGGATCACTCGCGAGTGTCGGTGCTGTTCCTCGATCTCGACAACTTCAAGACGGTGAATGACACGCAGGGTCATTCGGCGGGGGATCGTCTGCTGGGCGTCGTTGCGGAACGGCTGCTCAACGCAACGAGGGGATGCGACACGGTGGCCCGGTTAGGCGGGGACGAGTTCGCGGTGCTGCTGGACAATCCGGCCGGACTGGAGGGCGTGGAGATCGTCGCCGAACGCATCGTTCGGGCGTTGCGCGCCCCGGTGGAGACCGGCTCGGATCGCGCGCTCACGGTGTCGGCCAGCGTGGGAATAGCGACCTGGCGCGGATCGTCGGCAGCCGAGGAAGTCCTGCGCGACGCGGACGTCGCCATGTACGCGGCCAAGTCACAGGTCCGCGGTGGCTGGATGCACTACAACCCCCGGATGCACGAGGCCATCGTGGAACGGGTGTCGCTCGAGGCCGACCTGCGACGGGCGCTCGACGGCGACGAACTGTTCCTGGCGTACCAGCCGATCATCGATGTCGAGACGGGCCAGGTGAGCGGCGCCGAGGCCCTGTTGCGATGGTCGCATGCCGAACGGGGCGCGGTACCACCGTCCGCCTTCATTCCGGTTGCCGAGGAAAGCGGCATGATCGTACCGTTAGGCGCGCGGGTGCTCCGCGAAGCCTGCCGGCGCGCCGCGGCGTGGAATGTCGCGCGGCCGCGGCGCCCGCTGACGGTGACCGTGAACATTTCCAGCCGCCAGCTGCCGGGCGATGAATTGCCCGCCGTGGTGGAGGAAGCGCTCACGTCGTCGGGGCTCGATCCGGCCTGCCTGGTGCTGGAAATCACGGAGACCGTGATCATGCAGGAGACGGAATCGACCCTGGCGCGCCTGCATGCGCTCAAGCGGCTGGGCGTCCGCCTGGCCATCGACGATTTCGGGACCGGGTATTCGTCGCTCTCGTACCTGCAGCGATTTCCCGTGGATATCCTGAAAATCGACCGTTCGTTCACGGAAGGGCTGTTGCGCGGCGACCAGGCGACGGCGTTCGTGCGCACGATCGTGTCACTGGCCCGCGCGCTGGACCTGAAGACGATCGCCGAGGGGGTCGAGCACCCGGCGCAGCTGGAGGCGCTCGCGGCGTTAGGCTGCGACGCGGCGCAGGGCTACCTGTTCAGCCGGCCCGTGAGCGGGCCTGAAATCGAGGAGTTGCTCGTTGAGGGCCTGGAGAAGCACGTGCCGGGGTCAGACCAGGGCCAGAACGGGGGCAGATCAGGGTCAGAGCGGGGCCGGACCGGAGTCAGATCGGCTGTTGCGTGACCGTGCGTGACCATGCTCCAGCCTGCGTTGCCAGGATGATGAACCTGGGCGGGCGCGGTGGCACTGTTGGGTCGTGCTTGCCGCCATTGCTTCTGCCGCCGTCGTCGGCATCGATGCGTATCATGTCCTGGTGGAGGTCGACGTCGCCTCCGGGCTCCCCCAGTGGACCATCGTCGGTCTCCCCGCCGGCGCGGTTCGCGAGAGCCGTGAGCGCGTTTCGGCGGCGCTGACCAACTCGGGGTTCGAGGTCCCACCGAGGCGCGTCACGATCAACCTGGCGCCGGCCGACACGCAGAAGCACGGCACCGCGTTCGACCTGCCCATCGCGTTAGGTGTGCTGGTGGCGACCGGCCAGCTCCGCAGCGGCGCCACGGATTCGATCGTCGCCATGGGCGAGCTTGGCCTGGACGGGTCGCTGCGCCCGGTACGGGGCGTGCTGCCGGTGGCGCGGCTGATGGCGCGCGGGAGCAACGGCCTGGCGCTGGTCGTGCCGACGCCTAACGTTCCGGAGGCGGGACTCGTGTCGAGCCTCCGGCTGGGTGCCGCCCCGACCCTGGCGGCGCTGGTCGATGGCCTGCGGCGCGAAGCGCTCCCCAGGCCGGAAGCCGCGACGCCCAAGGCGATCGACGTGCCCGACGGCATCGACATGGCCGACGTGGCCGGCCAGCCGCTGGCCAAGCGCGCGCTCGAGATCGCCGCGGCGGGAGGGCACGCCGTGCTGATGGTGGGTCCGCCCGGGGCCGGAAAGACGATGCTTGCCCGGCGCCTGTCGACGATCCTCCCGGCGTTAGGCGAAGCGGAAGCGCTGGAGGTGGTCGCCATCCATTCCGTGGCGGGGCTGGTGACGCCGGGCGAGACGCCGTCGGCCCGCCGGCCCTTTCGCGCGCCGCACCACACGCTGTCGGCGGCCGCGCTGATCGGCGGCGGCAGTGGACCACGCCCGGGTGAGGTGAGTCTCGCCCATCACGGGGTCCTGTTCCTCGACGAGCTGCAGGAAATGCCCCGGCACGTGCTGGACGCGCTTCGCCAGCCGCTCGAGGAAGGGCGGGTGGTGATCGCCCGCGCGGCGCGGTCGGTCGCCTTTCCGGCCCGGTTCACGCTGGTTGGCGCCATGAATCCCTGTCCCTGCGGCCGCGCGGGCAACAGCGATTCGACCTGCACCTGCTCCAGCCTCGATGTGGCCCGGCACCGATCCCGCATCTCGGGCCCGCTCGCCGACCGGATCGACATGACGGTCCGCGTGCCCGCGGTGCCCCTGCGCGTCCTCGCCGGCGCTGACCGCGCCGAAACGTCGGCCGCGATCCGCGACCGCGTCGAAATGGCCAGAGCTCGTCAGGCAGTCCGATATCGTTCGCTCGTTTCCGTATCCTGCAACGCACACGTACACGGCCGCTGGCTCGATACGTAGGGCGCGATCGACGCCGGCGCGCGGGAGATGCTCACCGCCGCCGCCGGCCAGCTCCGGTTGTCAGCGCGCGGCTACCACCGCGTGCTCAAGGTCGCGCGGACAATCGCGGATCTCGACGGCGACGCGGGCATCGAGAAGCGTCACGTCGCCGAAGCGCTGCACTATCGAACGGACCAGGGAGCGGACTAGCGGCCGCCGATCGCCAATCAGGCAACGTGGTTCACGCCATGGCCTCCTCGACCGTCGCGCGAAGGATGCTCATGAAATCCTGGGCGTTGGTGACCACGCCAACCGCCTGGTGTGTGCCACGATCCTTCAGCTTGCTCACCAGGAACTCGCTGGCGTCGACGCAGATCGTCGGCAGCTCCACGATACCGCGTTCGGGATCTTCATAGTA
>CAMPKM010000267.1 GCA_946887155.1 uncultured Gemmatimonadota bacterium | reverse complement strand
ATGTAGTACGTGGTGTCCACCGGGAAGACGACCGGCTCGTCGAGCACCGACGTCCTGGGGCGGAAGCCATTCCAGAACACGAAATGCCAGATCTCGCCGGCCCCATCCTTGATGATGATGCGCGGCTTCGGAGCGCCGGGGACGGTAAAGTGGACGTCATCGCCGGTCACCGTCGCCACCGTGCCGTCATGGGCGACCGTCGGCAAGTCTGCTCGCCACGCGGTCGGCAACGTAGCGACGACCTGGTTCGTGCCGATGTTGATGACCCAGACCGAGTCGCCGCTGTCCGGCCGGGCGAGCAACAGCCGGCCTAACGGGTCCATGCGGAGTTCCCTGACCTGGGCCGGGAGGCTGACGAGTTCGGTGCGCTCGCCGCTGTAGCGGTCGAGTATGGCCACGTTACTCGACAGTTCCGTGGCGACGAATACCCGGTCACCCGACGGCGTGGTCACGAGCGACGATACGGGCCCGTCAAACGCGACCCGTCCCACCTCGTCGAACGTGCTGACGTTCAGTGCCGCGACCTCGCGGCCGAAGGCCAGGTACAGCCGATCGCCGAGGGGCGACATCGCCGAGTGGTTAGGCATCGGGATGTTCGCCGAATCCACAATGGTGCGCTCGGGCGGCCGCAACCTGACGAGCTTCGACGTCGAGGCGTTCGACGTCATGACGATCAGGCCACCTTCGGCGGTCGGGAACAGGCGGCTGACGGGGTCGTCCGTCGCGAACTGCCATTCTCCACTCGGCGTCGACCGGTGGACGATCGTGTCGCGCGTCACGCCGAAGATCGACCAGGCGTCTCGCGACGTCATCAACTCGAGGCGCGGGGTCCGGCTCGGCTTGACGGTGCCAACGCGAAGGTCTACCCACCCCGGAATTCCGGCGCGGTCGACGAACGCTTCGAGCCCGTTTTCCGGGTCGAAGGCCAGGACGCGAGCCTGTGAGCCAACGGACTGGGACGAGGTCCAGATCAGCGAGTCGAGCCGCGGATACTGGTACGCGCGAACCGGGCCGCCACCGCGAGCCACGCGGAGGGCGATGGGATCCTGACCATACGCGGCGGCGAAGGCGGCGACACTCTCACCCGCTGGACCGCGCTCGGTGCAAGCGGCCATGGCGAGCAAGGAGAGCGAAAGAAGTCGTCCCCGCACCCGCGAATAGTAGATGAGGCGAGTCCCGCACGCGAGCATGAAAATCACCAAAACTGAAAAAGGAGCGCGGACCATGATCCGCGCCCCCTTTTCTGTGGAAAACCCGAGGCTAGAAGCTTGGACC
Source organism: uncultured Gemmatimonadota bacterium (assembly GCA_946887155.1). The sequence continues at coordinate 3,772 of CAMPKM010000267.1, read as the reverse complement.
GAGAGTGAGTACCCAGTACCCGCGTCGCGGTCCGCGATCCAGCGCGATGGCATAGTCGGCGCGCAGCAAGGCGTAGCCGAACAGGTTCATCCGGATGCCCATGCCGTAGCTGCGCAGCAGGTAGCGCTGGATGTCCTGGTTGTAGTTCTCGGGACGCGAGAGCGAGATGTTCTGGCCCTTCGACCACGCAACACCGGCGTCGAAGAAGAACAGGCCATCAACGGGTGGCAGCGAGATCGGGATCACGCCAAGGTCGAAGCGCCTGACGAGCGGGAACCTCAGTTCGACGTTGCCGAGCATGAAGCGGCTGCCGAGCAGTTCGGTCACCGAGCATGCTGACTGGTCCGTGAAGAGTCCGCCGCAGAACTGGGCCGCGTACTGCTCACGATCGTACCCGCGCACGTAATCGGCGCGGCCGAGATACTTCGGGAAGACCATCTCGTCGGGGCCGAACCCGATGCTGGTCTGCGCGCGCCAGGCGAGGGTCAGGAAGTTGAAGAGCACCGGCACATACCGGCGATAGTCGGCGGAGAGCTCGGTCCAGCGAAGTCCGCCCAGGACCGGACGCACCTCGAGACGATAGCGGCGTCCGGCAATCGGGCCGGTGTACCCAAACAGTGAATTGTCCGATACGTAGGCCGCGTAGGGCGCGATGTAATTCAGGGCCGGGAAGTTCACCACGCTGTCGATGATGAAGCCCGTCCCGTAGCCAGTGAGGCCGTCCACGGCGCGACGGTAGAGCGCAATCGAGCGCGCCACGTTGTTCACCGACGCGCCCACCTCGACCCGGTTGAAGCGGTTGGATGGACGCATGCCGATCGCAAAGCCCTCGCGCACGATATAGCGCGCGACTTCGTACGTCTCGAGGAAGTTCGAGGAGCCGTCACCGAAGGATTCCAGGCTGTAGTCCTGGATGAAGAAGTAGGGCGATTGCGCTACGCCCAGCGAGTACTGCAGCCGGCTCCCGAGGTTGGTATACGAACCGAGAAAGAACGCCTCGCTGAGGCGGCCATTCACCTGACCGGCGAGCACGAGCTGGTTGTTCCCGAGGAGGTCGGCCAGGATGACGCCGGCACCGCCGTACAATCCTCTTCCGTAATTGTCCTGCGCATAACCAATGCTTGGCCGGTAGATCGATTCCGGACGATAGCCGACCTTGTAGTCGTACTCGCGGAAGGTCGTCGTATCAGGCAACGCGAGATTCACGCTATCCAGCAACTGGGCAACGCTGATGGGACTGTTGCCCGAACGCTCGCCCGCACCCGGCACATCGGCCGATGCGCGCAGACCTGTGGACGCCCTGTAGATCGAGGACCGACGCGGGTCCGTGATCTCCGGCCGCGATCCAGTGTCCCCGACGGCGCCGCGATCGAGCGCCGATCGCAACTCGCCGGACGGCATTTGCTGCTGGGCGCGAACGGCGGGGAGGCCTTGCTGCAGGGTTGAACCCGACGGAGTGCTGGCAACGACGGTCGTTGTGGCCCGGAACGGTTGGCCCTTCAGGCGGCGCGGATTATTCGTCATCCAGACCGTATAGTTGCCGTCCTCGAAGTACGTGAACGCCAGCTTGTCCGCCTTGCTGGCCCAGGTAATGGCCGGGCTGTATTCGCTGATGCCGCTGATCGAGCCGATGACGTTCGTGAGCTGGTAATGCTCGTTGTTGGCCAGGTCGAGCAGGAAGACGTTGGCGATGCCGGTCCGGTCGCTGATGAACGCGATGGACTTGCCATCCGGCGCCCACTGCGGGTTCAGGTTGTGACCGTCCTGGCCGGGCAGAACCTCGATGCCTCCCGTCCGGAAGTCGTACGTCGCGATGCGCCAGTTGCCGAGCCGCAGCATGTCCAGGTCGGTCGACTCGCCGCGTTCGGTCACGAAAACGATCTGCTGCCCATCGGGCGACCACGCAGGCTGCAGGTCACCGTTCTTGTCGTTCGTCAGGCGGCGAAGTGCGGCCTTGTCGTAATCGATGACGTACAGGTCCGTCAGGCCGCTGGTGGTTCCGCTCACGACGATCTGCTTGCCGTCGGGACTCCAGCTCGGCGAGGTCACCCATTCGAGACCCATGTCGAACCGCTTGATGGTCCTCCGGCGCTCGACGTCCATGACGTACAGGATGTCCCGCCCATCGCGCTGCGCGGAAAACGCCAGCAGCTTGCCGTCCGGCGAAAACGCGCTCTGCGAATAGAGCAGGCGGAGCTCCTCGAAGTCTGGCGACGTGGTCGTCTGCACGAGCCGCTTCAGCCGCTTGCCCGTTTCGGCGTCGCCTAACCAGAGGTCGGGGAAGACCTCGCCGCGCAGGAAGCTGCCCTGCGAAATGAACGTGATGAGCTTCCCGTCCGGCGACAGCGCCGGCGCGATGAACATCTCCGAGAACCCGCCCGTCTTGCGCTGCGAGAGCAGGGGTTCGGAAAACTTGCGTGCCCGATCGAGGTTGGCGACCTGCGGCAGGTGCTTGACCTGCATCGCGTCCCGCCATTCCTCGCTCAGCTCCTCGAGGCTCAGGCCGAGCTCGCGCTTGAACGCGCGGTCGATACCCACGTTAGGCGCCGAGTTCATGATCTCGCCGATCACGTCATCGCCCCAGCGGTTGCCCACGTACTCCCAGAGGGCCTCGCCGTAGCGATAGGGGAAGAACAGGTCCGGACGATCCGTCATCTGCTCGATCGTCGGCAGCGACCCGTTGAGCGCCGCATCGCGCACCCATGACTGCGTGAGGATGTGGTTGGGTCCGAGGGACAGGTATTCGGCCATGCCTTCGGCAAACCAGAGCGGCGGATTCACCTGGGCCAGCGTCTGCAGGCCATTGCCGGCGCGGCCCCGTGCGAAGATGTCGTACTGGAAGGCGTGCACCAGTTCGTGCGCCAGGACGTGCTCGAAACTCTTGTAGTCGCCGGTGAACGGCAGGAGGATGCGGTGCCGCAGGGCCTCGGTGACGCCGCCGACGCCTTCGCCGAGGTCACCGGTGACGTTGTTCTGTCCGAAATCGCCGCGAGAGCGGTAGAGAATGAGCGGCTTTTTCTCGCGGAATTCGTGCTTGAGCATCCGCGACAGGCGCGCGTAGGAGCGCTCCGCCATCCGCGCCGCGTCCATGATGCCGTCGCGTTCTTCCGGATAGTAGTGAATCGTGAAGTGCGCTGTCTCGATCACCTTCCAGTCGAACTTGTCGAACTGGACGTGGTTCTGGCCGAAGTACTGCTGGGCTCCAGCCGACGAACCCAGTGTCGTCGCGAGCAGGATGGCCAGCGCGTTCACGTGCCTCATGTGGATGCTCCTTGCGGTGCGACCGCAACGACCGTCGCATCCCCCCACAATCGTTCGAGCTGGTAGAACGACCGCAGCGTGGGATGAAAGACGTGCACGACAAAATCGACAAAGTCCACCAGCGCCCATCGTCCTTGCGTGGTCCCTTCGATGTGATGGGGCGGATAGCCGCGCTTCTTCATTTCCGCGGCGACGTGCTCGGCGATGGCGCGCACGTGCGTGTCCGACGAACCGCTGGCAATGACAAAACAATCCGTCATGTCCGTAACGCCGTCGAGATCCAGGATCACTACATCGTTTGCCTTCAGGTCGAGGCAAAGCGCGGCCGCGGCCTGGGCGGCGGCGAGACTCGGCCGGATGGCCGATGACGAAGTCATGCGCGGGATCGGGTCACGAACGCGCCTTTTGTAGGTGGAGCTGGGCGTTTTGTTCCGGATAGAAGAAAACGCCGACGTCGCTCACGCTTATTGTGGCGGGCAGCGGGAAAGGATTACGCGTCGTGGTAGGGGAG
>CAMPKM010000266.1 GCA_946887155.1 uncultured Gemmatimonadota bacterium | reverse complement strand
GCACGACCGCTGCCTGGTTCGCGGCCGCGATGAGGAACAACTGGTCGGCGTCGCCCGGGAGGTCGGTGTAGGCCGCCGCAATGACGCCGCAATCTCCCCCTACGCCAACGGGTGCGATGGCAAGTCGCAAGGCGCCGCTGGCGATCGGGTGCGAGAGCGTGAGCACCTGCGCTTTCGTCTGATCTACTTTTTGGAGGATCGCACCGATATCCCTTGTGACGCGTGTCCGGTCCACACCCTCGCGCGTTCGAATTGCCTCGACCGCAATTCCGCCCGGGCCACGCAAGCGCACGAGAGCGAACGACACCGGCAGCGATAACAGGACCGCGAGGCCCAGGTCGTCAGCGATCGACTGGGGCTCGCCCGCGTCCCATACCGAGGACAGGGTTGATAGACCCGTCATCGCTTCGACGATCCGGTGCAGCGACGTTACGTCGTCTCGGGAAGTGGTGGCCACCGGGCATTCCTCTCAGCGCGATCCGGGTGCCGGAAGATATGCCAAGCAATCCGATTGACCATCAACTGGGAGGCAATTTTCCGTCCAGCAGCGACTGAATTACTGACATGACGCGCGGCCATGTCGACGCGCGCGGGCTGGCGATTTCAAAGTGCCCGACACCGGGAATGACAATAAGGCGGACCTGGTCCCCGGCCCGTGCCGCGGCGCTCACGTATGCTTCCGCGATGTTGCGCGGTACGAAGTCTTCGTGTTCACCCATCAGGAGCACCTGCGGTATTCCAAGCGGAACAAGCCGGATCGGTGAGGCGTGTGCGTATCGTTCGGCAACCTGTGCGGGCGATCCGCCGAGGAGGCCGGTAATGACCGTGTCGCGGCACATCGCTTGATACCCGGCGATGTTGGCAGTGAGATCTAACGGACCGGCGAGGTCCAGTACGCCGCGGACGGGCAGCGGATCAGAAGAGTGGATGGCGCTTTCCTGAGGTACCCGACTGCGTGCGGCTGCCCACATGGCCAGGTGTCCTCCGGCTGAATGCCCCACGAGCACGACTCGGTTCAGGTCGAGCGAATGTTGCTGAGCAATCGCGCGAAGATGATCCACGGCGTTCGCCACATCGAGGTAGGTTCCCGGCCATCCGCCGCCCGGCTGGCCTGTTCGCCGGTACTCGATGTTCCAGGTCGCGATTCCTGCTTCCTTGAGCACGTCACCCATTGGCGCCAGATCTCGAAGCGTCGCGTAGGCCGCCTTGAAGCAACCGCCGTGGACGAGCACCACTACGGGATGCGGACCAGATCCTGACGGCAGGCGCAGCTCGCCATACTGGCTTGAATCATTGCCGTATGCTTCGCGCAGATCCGCCGGGTTACTCGGAAGCGCCTGGAGTTCCCCAGGTGCCATCACGGCAGGCGCCGCTGATGCGTTATCGCGAGTTTGACGATTCCCGTCGCAACCGACCGTGACGAATGAGAACAAGACGAGCGCAAGCAACGCGGGATGACTCGCAGTCATTGGAACTCCGGAAGTAAGGGTTCTGCCACAAACGCTCGGAAAGTGCCCGTTCCCCCTCATGCGGACTGCGCGGTGCGAACGAGTTTGGAGAACCGGATTGTCGTGATATGCTGCGTCCACCAGTCGGTGATGTCCGGATGGGCTCCACCCGAACGTTGATATGGTGAACACGGCGCGGCACGATGTCGCGCTGCTCCATACCGTGAATCGAGAGGTATCCAATGGCCGAGTTCATCTTCCTGTATCGCAACTCCGCGCAGGCGAGGGACGCCGCGATGGGCACACCGGAAATGCGCCAGAAGAGCATGGAAGCGTGGGTAGCTTGGCTTCGCGACCTCGAAAAGCGCGGTCATGTGCGATCAAACGGACAACCCCTCGAAGCGTCTGGCAAGATCGTCAAGGGTGGATCGCGTGCCGTCGTCGACGGACCGTTCGCCGAAGCCAAAGATGTCATCGGCGGCTACTCGATCATCGTGGCCAAGGATGCGGCGGAAGCCGCCGAACTGGCCAAGGGCTGCCCGTCGCTGGAAGATCCAACGGGCTCCGTCGAAGTTCGACCAATCGCCGCGATGTAACACGATGGACACGAGCGAGCGGGCGCACCTGCACGAACACCTCTTCCGGCACGAAGCAGGCCGGATGACGGCGTCGCTCACTCGACTGTTCGGGGTTCAGAACCTGGCGCTGGTGGAAGACGTGGTGCAGGACGCCTTCGCCCGGGCCCTCGAAACGTGGAAGTTGCGCGGTCCACCGCCGAATCCGTCGGCGTGGCTGATGGCCACCGCGCGCAACCGCGCGTTGGACGTCATTCGCCGCGAGCGGACGGCGCGACGTTTCGCGCCGGAACTCGTTATGCTCCTCGAAAGCGAGTGGACCGCCCGTGCCGTCGTCGATGAAGCCTTTACCGGCGACGTCATGCTCGGCGAGCAGCTCCGGATGATGTTTTCATGCTGCGACCCCGATCTGGCCGAACCGGCCCAGATTGCGCTCATCCTGAACATCCTCTGCGGATTTGGCGTCGCGGAAATCGCGGCGGCGTTTCTCGATTCCCGATCGGCCGTCGAGAAGCGGATCTCGCGCGGGAAACGTACGCTCGCGAAGGCTGCGACCCTGTTCGATCTCACCGAACAGGACGTCGTGGCGCGGAGTCCGGCGGTCCATCGCGCGTTGTACCTCCTGTTCAACGAGGGGTACCATGGTGCGTCAGCGAAGGACACCGTGCGCGTGGAACTGTGCAACGAAGCCATGCGGCTCGCGGCCCTGCTCCGTCAGCACCCGGTCACGCGCACGCCGGCGGCGCTGGCCCTTTCGGCGCTGATGGCGTTGCATGCGGCCAGGCTGCCGTCGCGCCTTGATGCATCGGGCGACCTGCAACCGTTGCTGGAGCAGGATCGGTCGGTGTGGGACCACGACCTCATCACCGAAGGACGGGCGCTGCTCAACGAATCCGCCACTGGCGACGAGGTGACCGCGTACCACCTCGAGGCTTCGATCGCGGCCGTGCATGCGGCTGCCCCGTCCGTGCCGGAAACGGACTGGGATTCCGTCGTTATACTGTACGACAGGCTGATGCGGATCGCACCGACGGCCGTGGTGGAGCTGAATCGGGCGATTGCGATCGCGCAGCGTGATGGTCCCGACCGTGGTATCGAGGCGATCGAAGCGATCGCCGGCCCGGAGCGGCTGGATGCCTATCCGTTCCACCCTGCGGCGTTAGGCGAACTGGAACATCGGCGCGGGAACAGCGAGGCGGCGCGCCGCCACTTCGCTCGCGCGGTGGATCTCGCCCGAAGCGACGCCGAGCGACGCTACCTGGCCAAGCGGCTTGGCGAGGTGAGTGCCTAACGTTGGCGTCGGGCGCGGATTCCAGGGCCTAGGGGATTGGAGTATTGCCTGCTGAGGCCGCTGGCTTAGCTTGGCGCAAAGCAGCCACATCCTTTAGCGCCGGATTCCTATGACCAGACGTAGCGGACGACTTGCCTTGGTGATGCCATCACTCCTTTTCGCGCTCGTCGCCGCCTGCGGGGGATCCCAGGACACGCTGGGGCCTGCTCAATTGGGCACTCCGACGGCATCGGCCGCTGTCTCGCCGGCCGGTGCAACCATCGCACGTGGTGGGACCACCACGGCCACCGTGGTTTTCACGGCCAGCGGCGGACTGAAGATCAACCAGATCCTCGTCTCCCGGCCCTTCGCCGGCATTACCATCGTCGACAAGAGCTCCAGGACGGAGGGCACGACCATCACCCGCGTCTTCATCATCGGAGCCGACAACACGATTCCAGCGGGCGAGCACCAGGTCAATTTCAAACCGTCGGTCACGGGCTATACCGGCGACATGGCCCCGCCAATTACCAACGCGATCTTCACGCTGACCGTCACGGAGTAGCGAGTCGGGACCACGACTTCGAGGGTCTCCAGCGGCAGGCAGATGGCCGCGGCAGGTCAACGGCTGGAGAACCGAGTTGCCGCGAATTTCGCGAATCTACGCGGATTGGCCCGGCTGAAAGCGAACGCGAAGATTGCAGCCCTCACCGTCGATTCGACGTCACGCGGGGCTGCGTTTAACACGCGTTGATTGGTGCCCCGTGACAGCTCGTCCCCCTGGAGACCGAACTCCAGTCTGGTGATTCTTACGGCTTCAGCGACGTCGAATCCCGGTGGACCAAAGGAATGAGATCCGCGTCCATTCGCATCATCCGCGGCGACTCGGTTCTCGAGCCGTTGACGTACCCGCGCCAATCCGTTCCGTCCGCAAGACCAACCCAGAGAAGGGATGACGCTCCCCTCGCCCCTCCCGCCTCGTAGTTTTCGGGTCTCCCCTTTCGAGACCGCAACAGATGCGAATTTCGACCCTTCTCGTCGGCGCCCTCGTCGCTGGACTCGGTGCGTCGAGCGTCGCCGCGCAGCAGGCGAACACGCTGCCACCGGTGCCGCTCACCTTCCCTACTGACGACCCCGTCATCAAGCGGATCTGGTCCGTGGGAATGGACAGCTCGAAAACGGAAGAGCTGGCGCAGGTTCTGCTCGACTCGATCGGGCCGCGCCTGACGGGCAGCCCGGGGATGCGCTCGGCCAGCGACTGGGTGATCGCCAGGTACAAGGAATGGGGCATCGACGCCCGCCGCGAAGAGTATGGCACCTGGCGCGGCTGGCGCCGCGGCACGTCGCACATCGACCTGATGACGCCGCGCGTCCGTTCGCTCGAAGGGACGATGCTGGCCTGGAGTCCCGGCACCAACAACCGGCCGGTCACCGCCGAGGTGATCATCCTGCCGAAGTTCGCCGACAGTACCGAGTTCGTGAAATGGCTTCCGCAGGCGCGGGGCAAGATCGTACTGCTGTCACCGTCGTGGCCGACCTGTCGTCCCTCGGAAGACTGGTACGAATACGCGACCGCGGCTTCGAAAGCCCGCATGGACTCCGCAGTTTCGGCGATGCAGGCGGAGTGGGCCAGTAATCCCGACAGCACGAAGCTCTATCGCGGAACAGGCCGATCGATGGGACTTGGTACAGGCACGCTCGGCATGCGACTCGAACAGGCCGGCGTTGCGGGCATGATCACGTCGCGCACGAAGCTGAGTGGCTTCGGGA
>CAMPKM010000265.1 GCA_946887155.1 uncultured Gemmatimonadota bacterium | reverse complement strand
GAGCTCCTTCTCCGTCATCTCGAGGTGAAATCGCAGCTCGTCGTCGACCGCGCGCGCGACGCCTGACGAAGTCCGGTCGATGCCGAAAAGCCGGGCGCGGGGAGGCCGGTCGGGATTCATCGTTCAGGCCGTCCGCAGGATCCGAAACACGGCTTCGGCATAGCGCTCGAAGGCCGCGGTCTTGCCGGCGAGCTGCTTCCGGCCCGCGGGCGTGAGGCGGTAGTACCGCGCCTTCCGGTTGTTCTCCGACACGCCCCATTCGGCGGCGATCCAGCCGCGCTTTTCCATGCGGTGGAGGGAGGTGTACAGCGCGCCTTCCTCGACCTGGAGCGCGTCCTGTGTGGTATCGCGGATCCAGCGAGCCACGGCGTAGCCGTGCATCGGCTCCCAGGCGAGCGTCTTGAGGACGAGGAGGTCGAGCGTGCCCTGGAGGAGGTCGAGGTCGGTGTTCACGGCAGTCGGGTCTGGGAGGCCGCCCCCTGAACGTTTGAGGGGAGACACAAGTTCAGACACGCGCCACCGCCGAACCGTTTGCGGGGTCAGACACGGGGTCAGACCCGGGGTCAGACACGGGGTCAGACCCGGGGTCAGACCCCGGTTACCGAGATCTCGGGTAAGGGGGTTACCAGCTGATCGAGATCGAGAAGCCGCCGCGGCGGTTGGGCAGGAACGACAGTTGGCGGGGGAGCGGGACGTTGACCCACCGTTCGGTCTTTACGCGGGAGCCGATGTACGCGCCGATACCCGCTCCGATCCCCATGCCCAGCGCGCCGGTGAGAATTCGGCTGTACTCTTTCGAGGAATCGGAGGGTGAAAAGGCCGCAGCAAACAGGATACCGGCTCCGAGCCCGACGCCGCCCCCGATCAGTGCGCCTCGACCGATGGGACGCTTGTCGTAGCCGGTCTCGCCGGCCGTGGTCTCGAGTCTTTCGATCTGCGCCAGGCTGAACGTCCAGACGCCGCGTCCGCGACCCTCTTCAATGAAGACGAGTGTGTCGCCACGCTGTTCGAGGAAGTTGGCGACCAGCGGGGCGACCAGCTGCGGCGTCTTTACCCGAACGCGCGACCCGGACGTTATGGGAACGGACGAGCTGGTCGGACGCTGAGCTTCGGCGGCAGACGAGGCTGCGAGACCGAGCAGCAGGAACAGGAATTTCAGGCGCAAAGGGATGTGCTCCAGGCAGTTGGCACGTTCGGAACGTCGCGGCTTGCGTCAATAATAGAATAGTCGCCTCCGAAACCGGGCGTTCCGGGATGGGTCCATTCCCTAGAGGACGGTTGCGAGGGGCGTCGAGTAAACTCTGCCCTTTCCCAAGCATTTAACTTGTGAGCTCAGCCAGATCCTCGAACCGCAGCGTCATGTCTCAATCCACATCTATAGTTGCCGTGTCGCCGGACCCCTTCACGGACCTCCCGTTCAAGGCCGCGCCACGGGCCGGTTCACTGAAGGGGTCCGAGATCCTCCGGATTGCTACTGAAATCCGGGCTCGGCTCGCAGCGGGCGAGAAGATCTGCAACCTCACCGTTGGCGACTTCGATCCCCGCCAATTCCGGGTTCCCCGAATTCTCGAAGAGGGAACGATCGAGGCGCTGAAGAAAGGTGAGACCAACTATCCGCCGGGCGTCGGCATGCCGGTGCTCCGGGAATCAGTGCGCCGTTTCTACGAGAACTCGCTGAACCTGTCCTATCCGCTGGAGAGCATCCTGGTGACGACGGGGTCGCGTCCTGGCGTGTATGGGACCTACCTGACGCTGGTTGGCGAGGGAGAGCGGGTCATCTACGGCGTACCGTCCTGGAACAACAACTACTACTCGCACATGGTGGGTGCCGAGGCGGTCGAGCTGGAGTGCGGCGCCGCCGCGTCGTTCCTGCCCACGCGCGAGTCGCTGGAGCCGGTCATCCGCGGGGCGCGCCTGATCGCATTGAATTCGCCGCTCAACCCGACGGGCACCGCGTTCACAGCCGAGTCGTTAGGCGCAATTTGTGACCTGGTGCTGGAGGAGAATGCTCGGCGCAGCGCGGCGGAGGGTCCGCTGTACGTGCTCTACGACCACGTCTACTGGCAGCTGACGTTCGGCGACGTCGAGCACGTGAATCCCGTGTCGCTGCGTCCGGAGATGGCGGCGTACACGATCCTGATCGACGGCATCTCGAAGGCCTTTGCGGCGACGGGGATGCGGGTGGGTTGGGTCCTTGGCCCGGCGCCGGCGATCAAGGTCATGGAGAACATTCTGACGCATGTGGGAACGTGGGCGCCGCGCGCCGAACAGATCGCGACGGCGCAGCTTCTGGATGCGCCTGACGAGATCGCGTCGTTCCGCGCGTCGCTCGTGGCCGGCGTGCAGGAACGGTTGCAGTTGCTGTACGGGGCAATCCAGGCGTTCAAGGCGGCGGGGCATGCGGTGGACGCCGCAGAACCGATGGGGGCGATCTACCTGAGCGCGAGATTCGACCTCCGGGGGCGGATTGCCCGCAACGGAAACAGACTGGAATCGCACGACGACGTCCGGCGGTGGTTGCTCGAGGAAGCCGGCATGGCGGTAGTCCCGTTCGACGCGTTCGGGTCGTCGACCGACGAGGGGTGGTTCCGACTCTCTGTCGGCGCCGTGTCCGTGGCGGATATTCAGGGCGCGCTTCCGCGCCTCCGCGCCGGACTCGAATCACTCAAGTAGGGAGCCAATTCATATGAAGGGACGTTTCCTGTGTGCGTCGTCGTTCATGCTGGCGATGGCGTTGCCGGCCGGGGCGCAGGGCACGATCGCGCCCGTTGATCAACAGGTTGCGGCGGCAATCCTGCCGCTGCCGGCCGAATATCGCGCAACGGCAACGGTGCTCGGGTATGCGGCCGACGGCAAGCTGACGACGCTCAGAAAAGGCACCGGTCCGATGACATGCCTTGCCGATGACCCGAAGATTCAGGCGTTCCACGTCGCGTGTTATCACGATGCGATGGAGCCGTTCATGGCTCGTGGTCGCGACCTCCGTCAGAGTGGTGTCAATGGCCCGCAAGTCGACACCGTGCGTTTCCGCGAGGCGAAGGCCGGTACGCTGAAGGTTCCGACGAATCCTTCGAGCCTGTATTCGCTGACTGGCGGGACGGGATTCGATCCCAAGACCGGAACGGCGCCGGGCGCTCGCTGGCTGTATGTGGTCTACATCCCGTATGCGACGTCGGCTACGACGGGACTGAGCGACAAGCCTCAGGACAGCGCGCCGTGGATCATGTTCGCGGGGACGCCGAAGGCGCACATCATGTTCACTCCGCGTATGTAACGATTTGTGGGAAGGCGACGGATGAAGAGGCCCGAGCGACGACACATGTGTCCGCTCGGGCCTCTTTGTCGTTGACGATTCCGCTACCTCGCCGAGTCCTTGTTACACAGGCGTGGAGCAACTACTCGCACCCGTCGTTCAGCTCATGACAGCTACGGAGGCGGTATGAAGGGGATGCCGGTGGTTGGGTTGTTCGCCGTCGTTGTCGCCGGCGTGACGTTGGGCAGTGAGCCAAAACGGCATGTCGTTGCGTTGCACCGCGTCGCCGAGCAGGTGAGGTTGCGCGCTCACTTCGACTCGGTGCTCGACGAATTGCGCGCACGTGATGTCAGTCGCCTGACGACTGACCAGCGAGTGGCACGGGAGGAGTTGACGACCTGGCTCGCCGAGTATCGCGATGCAGGCGAGTTCCCGCTGAACGATCGCTTCTCCGACAGCCGCACGCCGATCTTCCGCGATGCGCACGGCGTGACCTGCGCGATGGCGTACCTCATCGAGCGATCGGGCCGAGGGGATATCGTCGATCGTGTTGAGCGCGCAAAGAACCTCGCCCACATCAGCGAACTCGCGGAAGATCCGGCGTTGACGGCGTGGCTCGACAGTGTGGGGTTGGGCCTGGAGGAAGCGTCTCGCGTTCAGCCTTCGTATGCGCCGAGGCCCGACGAGATCGTCGACAAGAGTTATGCGCGATCGTCGCTGCTGTGGAGCGGCGCTTCGGTTGCCACGACGACCTGGAACATCGCGCGCCCGGGCAATGGAGCCGGAATGTTGGGAGTGTTCGTCGGGCTGGTCACGGTGTTTTACAGCGGGATCGGGTCGGAACTGTCGAGCAATGAGCGCCACGACAAGGGCATTGATACGATCAATCGAGTGACTGGTGCGTCGGCCATCGTTGCCGGTTTGTGGGCCTTCACCAGAAAGGACAAGCCGACAAAAGCCGTAAGTCGTTCACGCGTCGAAGTCGCTCCAATTATCGGCGTCCCATTTGGATCGCAACATTTCACGCTCGGCCTGACAGCGAGGTACTGAAGCTGACAGGCTTCTGGAGGTGGATGCCACAATTCTTTGATTAATAACGACATACCCAGCTAGAGCCCGGGACAGACCGTAGTCGGCTGTTGCTGATGCTGTCGCTATAATAGCGCAGTGATGCGCGAGACTTGCGGCGTGGCGCCCAAGTATCTACCATTCTATCCGGATTGACGGATATGACTGCCACCGCCCAAGTTCACGACCGACTCGCTACGCTCGCCGACCCCACCCGGGGCCGCATCCTTCTCGTGCTCGAACAGCACGAACTGACCGTCGGTGAGCTCTGTTCGGTCCTGTCGCTACCTCAATCCACGGTGAGCAGGCACCTCAAGGTCCTCGCCGACGACAACTGGGTCACCACCCGGCAGGAAGGAACGAGCCGGTTCTACGCTCGCAGCGCGGCGCTCGACCCGGGGGCTGACCGGCTCTGGACCGTGGTCGCCGAGGACCTGCGGGGAGGTGTTCATCATGATCGCGACCTGGCCAAGCTGGGCGAAGTAGTCGCCCAACGCCGCGTCCGATCGCGCGAGTTTTTCGCGGGCGCGAGCGGCTCGTGGGATGAACTCCGGCAGGAAATGTTCGGTGGCGCGGTCGGGGGCGGGGCGTTGTTAGGCCTCCTCGATGAGCAATGGGTGGTCGGTGATCTCGGATGCGGCGGTGGACACCTGGCTGCCCTGATCGCGCCCTTCGTCGGCAAGGTGATCGGGGTCGATGCGTCGCCCGGGATGCTGGAGCGCGCTCGGATCCGCCTGGCGAG
>CAMPKM010000264.1 GCA_946887155.1 uncultured Gemmatimonadota bacterium | reverse complement strand
GCTGAGTGATGCCGAGCAGAGCTTCCGTCGCGCGATCGGCATCGATTCGACCTTCGCCGTTGCCCAACATCACCTGGCGATGACGTTGTACCTCGGTTCGAAGGCCGTCCCGCGCCGTCTGGCGGCGCTCGCGCCCGCGATCGCGCAACTCAGCACGTCGGCAGCCGCGCAAACGGGACGACTCGGGCATAACGACAGCCTGCGGATTGCCGGGTTTTACGCCTTTCAGTCCGGTGACTATGAAGGGGCGAGGGCCGCCTACGCGACCATCCTGGCCAACGACCCCACCGATGTGTTTTCCCTGCTCCTTCGCGGGACGGTCGAGCTGCGCGATCCGGGATTGCGCCAGATGGCCGACAGTTCCTTGCAACCGCGAGGGAACCCCAACGTCGCGATTCGCGATGTCAGTGAAATCCTGCGACTGCAGCCGACGTTCGACCTCGGATACGATCATTTGTCTGAAATGTTCGGCCTGATCAACACAGCCGCGGAGCGCGGCGTGTGTCCCGGATTCGAGTGGCTGCAGGACCAGGTGCGACCGCCGTGGGAGGCCGGCAACCCCGACCGGCAGGAGTTCTTCTGTCCGGTGATCCTCGACGACTCCGTCGCCTGGATGCGTTATACCGACTTCGAGGCAGGCGACAGGGCCCGTATTCGGTCAGGCGCCAGCCGGTTCTTCGAGCGGTACATTGCCCTCGTCAGGCGGTGGGCTACGTACGCCGAGCAGGACGTGAGGCCGCGCGAAGAAATGGTCACCGCGTTACTGGCCCAGCGAAGACGCCTGGGCATTGCCGCGCCGGACCGGATGATGGCGATCACCGACAGCGCCCTGCGCTTCGCGGAAAGCGCATTGAAACTGAAGGCAGATACCACACCCGACGACCTGGTGAGACTCGGCAACATCTGGCTGGCCGCCGACAGTTTCGGGCAGGCTCGGCGCATCACGGAGCGCACGCTCCAGGAACTGCCCCGGACGGGGGCGGTGCCGAGGATCCTGGCGGCAAATCCATTTCTGGCCACGGGCCAGCCGGCACGCGCCATGAACATCCGGTCGGCCGTTCCGCTGCAACGGTTCATCTCGGATCCTGCGACGAACGCGATGATCCCTTTTGGCGGAGCCGAACTTCCAATCGCGCGGATCCAGATCCTTGGCGCGACCGGAACCGCGGGTCCGGCGCTGCAACAGGAGTTGCGTGCCGTCTCGAGGCTCTGGTCGGATTCTCGCTATGACGACCGGCAACGGCGAGCACTGCGTGAGCGCGTGACCAGCGACATGGCGGCCGCGCTCATGCTCGATTCCGCGGCACTGGCATCCTGGGATGCCGGTGTGTCTGTGAGCGATCCGCTATGGCGTGCAATCGTGGTGAGCACAAGCGACCGGGCGCAGTCGCGACGGCTGCTGATGGCGTCTATCGACAGCGCCGCTCCCATGTGGAGCGAGGCAACGCGGGCCTATATCCAGGCGGTGGTCGCCGCCAGGCTCGGTGATCACCGATTGGCCGTGGCCCGGTTCAGTCGACTCGACAGCCTTCCTCTCTCGACCGAATCGATGGACACCGGTTGGGGGTTCCGGAGCCTCTCGCTCCTCCGGCGGGCCGACTCCTACAACGCGTTAGGCGATACGTCGCGGGCCCGCCAGTACTACATCGCGTTCATGTCGTGGTGGGCGTCACCGGATTCCCTGGCGCGCCCGCTGTCGCAGTACGCCGCCGGGCAGGCCGCGCGGCTCGGAAGGTCTCCCTGAAGTGAGTCAACCGTCCCCAGCTCGAGGAACGAACCATGCCAGCAGGATGCGTGAAGTGCCCAGGCGGTGAAATTCAGTGTGGATCGGACACAACGGAACTCTGCGCGGCCAGCGGCGGCTGGACGCCGGCCGGTGCACTCTGCCTGCAGGTCTTCGTCCGCAAACATCCGAAGACCGGCAATTGCCTAGTCAGGATCGAAGTGAATCCGCAGGCGAGTTGCGATGGGGACAACATCATTTCCATCGATCCGATCATTCCGCAGGTGATCGCGAAGCAGGTGAATGTGAAGAAGCGATCCCCACGAAAGAAATGACCGGTACTGCCTGCCGCCGAGGGGGAAGCGCCAGCGAGTTGGTGGACGTCCATCGAGCTCGCTGGCGCCTCCAGGAGTGTCCGTTCCCGTGGCCCGTTCGTGAACTTCGTCAGGCGGCGACATGTCGTTGACAGTGGAAGTGACGGCCGAGGGATTCACCAAGCGGGTCGCGGACGCGCTGGCGAAGATCTGCGGTGGGCCGGTCGCGGCCGTCGATGCGGCAAGCGGAAAGGTGTCGATCGGTGCGCCAACCTGCTCTGCCTACTGCGACCACCGCGCGGGTACGAACATGCTCGCCGACCTCGTCGGCGACGAGATTGCGTTCACGATCTGGTACTCGGAGAACTCGTCAGGCTACGAGAATCATGAGATCTGGTGGTATCCAAGGACGGTGGATTTCGGTGACAAGGATGTGTGCGGAGGCACGAGCATCCTGCCCTACATCCTGCTGGCGCACGAGATGGTGCACGCCCGGAAGGATTCGCTCGATGAACCCATTGCGGTTCGCGGGGAAAACCAGGTTCGCCTCGAGAATTGCGTTCCGATGCGGATGGACTACGCTGGCAGCGCGGTGGCCGACTTTCGTACCGGTGTCCTCGATGCCAGCGCCCGACCCGGATACGGATGTTCCTGCTTTGTCCTTCGCGGTGGTCTCAAGGCATCGGTCGATCGTCTCCTGTGCCGGCTCGGTTCCATGTATTGCATCGGCACCCCTTATGGCAGGCTGTGGGCCATGATCCGGAAGGCGTTCCATGTCTGACACGAGTTTCGATGCCGGTGCCAGTGCCCCGATCAGGCTGCGCATTGCGCAGGCACTGAAGGTGCGGACGCGTCTTCCGATGGCGGCACAGGTGGATCACACGCCTCCGCTGTTGCCACTACCTGAGTGGGAAATCCAGCTGGAGAATGTCGGACTCGACGGGTTGTATCGCGCCCTGTTGATTGCCGTAAAGGGCAACGAAGTGAAGATGTTGACGAATTTCACGATGCGGCCGACGGGATCACCGTACCTGAGTGCGCCGGGTCCATCGCTCATTCTCTCCGATGCGCGCTCGCAGCCGCTGGCCGAGTCGATCAAGGCACGGCTTGCGAACCTGCAGTTCGTCGAAGGCGGCGGGGGAAGGGAAACCGCGAGTGACGGCGCCGTTCATTTTCTGACGCTGCATTCGGGCCAGGTAAAGCGGCGAACAGCACTCTACTTCGATCAGTATCCGGCGACCTCCAACCGCTGGATCGTCCCGATTGGTATCGACGAACCGCGCTGGCAGGCAATCAGGACCGTGTATGAGATCTGGCGCGAAATCCTCAGCGATCCTGTGTTGACCATCGCTCAGCCCTGAGGCGGGTCACTCGCCCTGCCTGGCGACGATCGCGGTCGCGGCCATGTCTCCCGTGACGTTGAGGACCGTCGCGAACAGGTCGGGGATCGCGTCCACGGCGATGAGTATTCCAATGCCTTCGACGGGCAAGCCGACGGCAACGAACAGCGGCGCCAGCATCAGGAACGCACCGCGCGGCACGCCCGGTGCCGCAAACGCAAGGAAGATCGACGCGAACGCCACGGTGGCCAGTGCGCCGATGCCTAACGGAATACCGTAGAACCAGCCGACAAAAAGCGCGCCGATGGTCCAGGAAACGGGCGCCGCGATCCGGAAGATCGAGATCGCGAGTGGCGGCACGAACCCGGTAATGCGCGCTGGCACGTCAAGCACTCGCTCCGCCCCCTCGACCAGCGCCGGTAGTGACGCCATGGACGACGACGACGCGAATGCCACCGATTGCGCCGGTAGCGTAGCGCGGGCAAACATCCGCAACGGGATCTTTGCCCACAGCGCCACCACCGGGTAGAGCAGGAGGATGGCGAAAATGCAGGCGAGCGAATAGACGACGATGTAGAATCCGACCGCTCCCGCCACGCCAGCCCCGCCGCGTGCAGCCAGCGGTAACACCAGGGCAAAGACGCCTAACGGGGCGAGCGCCACGATCCAGCGCACGATCACCAGCATGGCCTCGGACAGGCCGCGGAACACGGCCAGCAACGGGTCACGCACCGCCGGCGCTGTTTTCGCGATCGCGAGCGCCAGGATCAGCGTAAACAGGATGAGTTGCAGCATGGCGCCATTCGCCGCGGCCGCAACCGGGTTCACAGGAACGAGCGAAACCACCCAGTCGGTGAATCCAGGCGGGGCGCCCTCGGCGGAGATCAGGCCCGCCGCTTCCGCGGCCCCTGGGGGCAGAGGTGGCTGGGCGGTGTTCGGCCCGTAGAGCCGGAACGCGACCACGGCAATGGGAATGATGACGACCGCCGTTCCCGTGAGGAGCAGGAAGAACGTCAGCAGGCTCCGGCCGCCAATGCGGCCGATCGCCCGCATGTCGGCCGCGCCCGCGACGCCGGTGATGAGCAGCGAGACCACCAGCGGGATGATGGTCATCCGTATGGCGTTGATCCACAGCGTCCCGATCGGCACGACCCATTCCGAGGCGCGCATGAGCGCCTCATTGCCGGACGCCGCAATGATGACCCCGCCCAGAAGGGCGGCGCCTAACGCCAGGAGGACCCGCGTATTCTCCTTCATTCAGTCCTCACATCATCAGGTCGCCACCGTTGATGTCGAAGGTCGCGCCGGTGATGTACCCGGCAGCCTCCGACGCCGCGAAACAGATCACGTCCGCCACTTCGAGCGACGTCCCCAGGCGAGGGATCGGGAACCCCTTCGCCATACGCTCGAGTCGTTCATCGCTGGCGCTCTCCCGTGTCAGCTCGGTGTCGATCATGCCCGGCGTCACCGCGTTGACGGTGATGCCGTAGGCGCCAAGCTCCTTCGCCGCGGCGCGCGTCAGGCCGAGCAGGCCCGTTTTCGTCGCGGTGTAGTGCGCACCGCCCAGCGTGCTGACCATTCGTCCGGCGGTGGAGGAGATGTTGACGACCCGGCCATAGCCCTGCGACTTCATCGCCGGCACGGCGGCCTGGGTGAGCAGGAATGGAACGGTCAGGTTGACCTCGAC
>CAMPKM010000263.1 GCA_946887155.1 uncultured Gemmatimonadota bacterium | reverse complement strand
CCGGGGGAGAAGCAATAACGTGAGGACGTGAGGACGTGAGGACGTGAGGACGTGATGACGTGAGGACGTGAGGACGTGAGACGTGAAGGGAAAAAAATGGCGTCCGATGAAAATGGAATGAACGGGCAACAGCTCAGTCCTGTCGACGAATTCCAGCGCGCGGTGCATCGACGTGATGTGGCGGGCTTGCGACGCGTGCTTGAGGGCAGCGCAGAGGTCCGGGCGGCGATCAATGAGCCGCTATTTGGTTTCGATTCGCCCGCATTGGTGAGCGTCGCTGGTAGCGGCGACGTCGCTCTCGTTGATGTGCTGCTCGAATTCGGCGCTGATCCAAACCGGAAAAGCGCCTGGTGGGCTGGTGGTTTTCACCCACTGTATGGTGCCGACGATAAAGTGGCCGCGATCCTGCTCGCCGCCGGTGCGGTCGCTGATGCGTGCGCGGCGGCCCACCTGGATCGCCCGGATCTCCTGCGCGACATGCTGGCGAAGAATCCGGCACGCGTCCACGAACGCGGTGGCGATGGCCAGATGCCACTGCACTTCGCCCGTTCACGCGCGGTGATTGATCTCCTGCTCGATGCAGGCGCGGATATCGACGCGCGAGACATCGATCACCGGTCCACGGCCGCCGAGTGGATGCTGGGCGCCGATCCCGACCCGGAACAGGGTCGTACCGAGCTTGCCCGGTACCTGGTTGAACGGGGTGCGGCCGCTGACGTGTTCATGGTGGCCGCGTTAGGCCTCACCGGCCGCGCGCGCCAGATGCTCGATCGGGATCCCCAACTCGTAACGTTGCGAACAGGGCAGGGCGATTACGCTGAAAGGCCGCCCAGCAGCTACCACATCTACCTCTGGACGCTGGGATCCAACCTCTCACCGCTCCATGTGGCGGCAAAGTTCGGCCGAAAGGAGACGCTGAGCGTCCTCAAGTCGTATGCACCGCCAGTCGAACAGTTGCTGTTCGCCTGCCACGTCGGAGATGGAGCCGAAGCGCGCCGCCTGGCGGCCGAACATCCCGGATTCCTGGCGACGCTGAGCGCTACGCAGCAGCGCGCCCTCACCGACGAAGCCTGGGCCGCCAACGCACCCGCCGTCCGCCTGCTTCTCGAACTCGGTTTCGATCCATCCGTCCCAAGCTTGTCGGGTCCCCGCACCGGGACCGCACTGCACTGCGCCGCCTGGGAAGGCTCGGTCGCGTGCGTCGAGGCGATCCTCGACTATCCCGCCGGCCGGTCGCTCCTGAATGCCCGGGAGACGAACTGGAACGGCACGCCACTCAGCTGGTGCTGCCACGGATCGCGCCATTGCGGCAACGCGAACGCCGATCACGCAGGCGTCGCGAAAGTCCTGATTGCCGCCGGCGCGGAAATCACAGCCAACATGGCCGACTGGGATTGTTCCGATCCGATCGCCGGCGTCATCCGCCAGGTGCTGGGCAGTCGTTAGGCCCGCTGCGGGCGCTTCCTCGCCAGCCGATTTTGCACCGCCGGGCTCGTGATCTCGCGCAGGGCATCCTTCCCGATCCAGCGAGCGGTGGAATCCCCGGAACCCGCCAGCCGTTTCGCTGACGCGATCGCCGCCTTGTTGAGGGATGGATTCCGCTTGCCGATCGATCGAAGTGCCCAGTTCACCGCCTTCTTCACGAAATTGCGATCGTCCGAAGCTTCACGTTCGATCAGCTTCAGCCCCTTCAGGTAGTTCGCGTCGGGCGCAGCCTTGTCGTGCACCGTGAGGCTGGCGAGCATGGCGAAGGCCGCGCGCTTCACGAACTCCTCCTTCCGGCTCGACCACTCGCTCACCTTGGCCCAGGCGTGCGGACTGCGATCCCATAACACGAACGTCGCGGTATCGCAGACTGCCCAGTTGTCGAACGCTTTCGCCCAGCGTTCCATCTGCGCGGACGTCACCTTCGCCGGCTCGCCCACCATCGAGGCGAGCATGCGCGCTTCATACCAACCCGTCTTCCATAGCGCTTCCGACAACGCGTGGTTCTTGCCGAGTTCCTTGGCGAGACCTTTCATCGTGCCCATCGACACGCCGAAGACTTTCTTGGCGACGATGCCGTACCGCGCCATGCCATCGCGATTTTTTCGCGATCCGCGCTGCTCCAGCCACGCGAGCGCATAAGCGACGTCGCCCCCGACGTCACGGGCCGGTGTTTCACGTTTTCGAATAGCCATGCGCTCGAGGCAAAATCAGTACACGTCTCAAAACACCAGCCCCAGCTCCCAGCTTCAGCGCCGATACAAATCTCCAAACAACGCCATCGCCCCCACCCGGATCACCGTACGATTCACCTCGTCGGCGACCACGCGCCTGGCCTCTGCGTACAGGCCCGTCCTTGCCCCCAATCGCCACCGGAGACCCGCCCCGATATGGCTCCCGAACCGATTGGCGTTGTACCGCGCGTCGAGCACTGGATTGCGGAATGCGCTCGAAAGCGCGTGCACCGCGAACCCCGCGAGAGCATAGGGAGAAACCCGACCATCACGGTTCGCCAACCAGACGCCGCTCATCCCGACCGACAACGCGAAATAGTCGCCTGTGAACCGTTCGCTCGTAGAATCCTCGGCGACGAGCGTTTCCGTGTGCGACGCCGTCAGTATCGCCATTTCGCCCTGGAGGCGCACGGACCGGCCACGCATCCAGCCAAGATCAAGCAGGAAACCAGCTTCCGGGCCAGTGGCCGATCGTTCCAGCAGGGCGGCGCCCCCGTGAATTCCAAAGGCGCCGACCGCGGGGAGCCCCAGGTTCGATGACGGCTCTTCCTGTGCGAGCGCCATCGTCGGCGCGAACACGGCGAGGGTGACCAAATGTCGCCGCCAATTGCTGTATCCGGTCACCGTTCGGAGCACACGTTTCGCACGCGATGAAACTAAGCGGAGCCATCTGGTGCGTGGGGTGTCAAACATTCAGTGTGATTGGCCACGTCCCGGTGACGAAATCGCCGTTGAAGGTGTCCGAAATCTGGAGACCGGCGTGAGCGACGTACGAAGGTCAGATTGTAGCTGAGTCCGGTCAGGTAGCGACATGAAACTCCGCGGTTGGCAACGATTCGTGATGCTGGTGCTGGCGCCCGCGATTGCTGTAATCGCGGGGGTCGTCGCGTATTCGTCGCGGGCGGCCTCGACCAAGCGCGAACATGCCATCATGCGTGACGCGCGCGCCGACCTCGCGTTCGCCGACTCCCTCGAGGGCGCGCTGGCGGCGCGCCCATCCAGTGCCATATCCGATGCCGAAGCGACGGCCGCACTCTATTTCGAACGCCTCCGCCTCGGCCTCGGCAGTCCATTTCGACTGATTGACCAGGCGGCGCGCGATTCCTCGCTGATTCCCCTGGACGCTGTGGCCGTCAGTGAGGCGATGCTCGCACGGGTCATGGTCGGCGACGCCTACCAGCCCCTGGATCGAGCTCTCGACCTGGTGAACCCGGGTGGCGGACCGCGGCGTGGCGCGGTTCACCGGCAGCTTATCGACAGCGTCGTCGCCGCCGCTGATGATCCGAGGGTGGGCGAGTTGACCGTGCGCCTGGCTTATCGACTCGCGTCAGCCTCAGGCGCGGTTTCGCGCCAGTCGCCGGAGATCGCGACGGCAACTGCCGCGCAGGCGCGCGATCGCATCATTGCCATGCGCGATGCGCGTTCACTCATGACCGCGTCGGAACGCGACCAGGTGAGCCGGCTCGAGTTGATGCGTCTCTGGCGTTCATCGCGGCGGTTTGAAGTCGAACGACCCATCATCGTGCCCCTGACGGCCCGTCAGGAACGCGAAGCCGTTACGGACTTGCCCGCGGTCGTCGCGCAAATCACCGCGATCGGCGATTCGAGAACCGTTGCCGCGGATGAGGATTCAAGCTCTGCCGAAGCACCCATCAGGGCGGGCGATGGCCTGGCCAGCCGCATGGCGTCGGTGGCTGCCGGCCGCGACTTGCCGCCGCTGGCGCCCATCATGGTTGCGGTTCGAAGCTACTCGGCGCTCCGCCGCGGCGGCGACAGTTTCGCGGAGCGGGCTTCGAAGACGCGGTTCGTGCAACGCGCCGCGAATGAAGAAACGCTGGCGGCCGAATACGCCCTGTTGTCGGCGCGCAGCGATAAACCGGTGCCCGAAGCCGACGCGGCGGTGCTGACCGCCGGTGTCGCCATGCGGCCTTTCGCTCAGGAACGAGCGTGGTTGCGAGGCGACCCCGCGCCGACCGCGCGCGACCTGCAGTCCCGCTATGGCGTGACGGTGACGTACGGTGCCACGACTCGCGCGGCGTGGCGCCCGTACCTCCAGCGCACGCTGGAAACGGCGATCACCGACCTGCGGCGCGTACTCCCCGGTTTCGATTCGAGGGGTCTCACCGTTCACTTCGGGACCAGCCCGTTAGGCGATCGCGCCCTCGCGCTCCACGACCCGACGAAGCGCATCATCTACTTCCCACCGTCGAGCCACAGCGGCGTCATGGCGCACGAGTTCGCGCACGACCTCGACTGGCAGGCCGCCCGCCGGGAGTATGGTGGTACGGGCTGGTATCGCACCGATCATGCGTTGCGCCAGCCGGTTGATCTGCTGGCCGGAGCCTTGCGGCAGATGGCCAGCGCCTCGCGGGACAGCAGCGTCGCCAGGATGACCGGCAACACCCGTCCAACGGAAGTGCTGGCGAGAAACGTCGACTGGTTCGTGAGTGCGTCGCTGGCGCGCGAAGGTCGCGTGAACGGTCACCTGAGCGCCGCGCAGGACCCCGTGCTGATAGGCTATGCCTCGGCCATCACGCCCGAAGCCGCGCGTGCCGGCGGCAGTGCCACGCTGCGCGCCCTGGAAGGACTCACGACGATTCCCCTGGCGACGCGTTCCTGGTTCTCCGAGTTGTACGGCACCGATCGACGCATGACGGTGCATGAAGCCGTGCGCCGGGTTCTCGAAGCGCCGATCTCACGACTGAGCGTGGAAAGGAGCCGTGGCTCCCTGTCCTGGTTGCCTGGTTCGGACGAAAAGGCACAGGGTGTGGCCTCGCGCCCGTCGTGGTCGTGTCTCGCCGACGAATTCGTGGGTGAATCGGACGACGCCGGCGCCGTGCGGGCAGTGATTCAGTATGCCGC
>CAMPKM010000262.1 GCA_946887155.1 uncultured Gemmatimonadota bacterium | reverse complement strand
ATGGTGTTCGTGGCCGTTGATGACCACGTCCACGTTGCCCTCGTACATGATGTCCCACAATCCGGTCATGCGATATTCGCCCGCGTGGCCGCCCGAGCTGAATCGCGGCCGGTGGAAATAGGCCACGGTGCATTTCTTCGTGTTGCCCGCGAGCTCCTTCTTCAACCATTCCTCCTGTTCACGCCGCGTCTCGACCGAATACGCAGGGTTCGTCACGATCTCGCTGTTCAGCGCGATGACTTTCCACGCGCCGAGGTCGTACGAATAAAAGCCCTTCCCCTTTTCCCCGGCGCGGTCCCCGAACAGCTCGAAATACGCTTCCGCGAACCCGCTCTGCATGTCGTGATTGCCAAGTGTCGGACGCAGCCGGCTCATGATGCGCTTCGTGGTATCGCCCCATGACGGTCTCCAGCACCGATCGAGGTTGACCTTCGCGCCGGTCGGATACCAGTTGTCACCGGTCGTGAAGATCGCGTCTTCGACCCCCGCCGCACTGTCGGCGCGTGAAACGCTGTCAACGATGCGAGCGGTCGCTTCGTCGTACGGCGTGCCGCAGACGGCGATGTCACCCGTACCAATGAGCACCGCCGCCCCGGCGATGGCGAGCAGTTCTGCCGGCGCGTCCGCTGGCGGCGGTGTCACCTCGACTGGGGGAAAGCAATTGACAGCGAGCAGCGTCGCCGCAAGCGCGGAGAGACCGAGCCGACCGCCGCGACGACGTTTCAACGTTCGTGTGTTCATGCTCCTGGATCAGAAAACGAATCCCGTCCCAAACAAGATCCTCCTGTCGCGACTGTTACTGAACGTCATCGACAGGCTCGTAGTTGACTTCAACACACCAAGCCATACCCCACCGCCCAGGCCGGTATGCCAGCCCCCGGGGGACTCACCATCTACATACACCCGGCCCGCGTCGGCGAACCCGAATACACCGGTATTCAAGGGAAGGATGAATGGGAAGCTGGCGATCGGGATACGAAGTTCAGCAGTGCCGAAGAGCATCGCATCACCCGCAAGCGCCTGGCGGCGAAGCGTGCGGACGGACTGGCGCCCGCCGAGGAAGGCCGACTCGAAATACGGTGCATCGCCAAAGTTCTGCTGCCCGCCGACGCGTGTCGCGAAGACCGGACTCAGCGGCCACGGCAGCGTGATCTTGCTGCTAGCAACGGCGGAGAGCGTTCCAAACGTCGTGCGAGTGTCCCACACCGCCGGATACACCGCGGCGGTGGCATCGAGCGTGAACACGTGCCTGGGCTCCTCGGACATGAGCTCGTCCGCCGTGCCGCCATGCTTCACCAGTTTCCGATCGGACTCATGCAGCAGCCGAGCCAGAAAGCCTGCCTGGCCGAACCGGCGGAAGCCATACGGCTGCAGTTCCGTGATGACACGATCTGGGATGCTGTCGGTGCTGGTGTACTTCACGACCGGCCCAACGGTGAAATCGGTATACGGCGTGAAGGCCCACCCTAACGACGGCTGGAAATAGAACTGCTTCTGTTTCACCTCGAGCGTCGTGCGATCTTCCGGTTGCTCCAGGTCGTTGCCGAATCCGCCAAAGCGGCCGGTCATCAGTTGTGACAGTCCCGTTTCGGTGGCGATAAACATGCGTGAGCTCTCGAACCGGTTGTCCGTCTCGAGCTCGACTTCCCACGCCTGCAACGCCGTGGAGTACCCCACCTCGAACTCGGTGCGGCTGGCATAAGGGAACTGCCGGAACCCGTACTTCCGGCGCGTAATTTCCAGCGTCGGCATGATGCCGAGTCCGCGGCCGGTCGAGATGGTCAGGGTCGGACGGATGCTTGCCCCGCGATCGCGAAAGGGCGGCAGTTCGTACCCGTTCATCTGCACCATCGGGCGTCGATTCCACGCCGTATCCGGGTCATATCCGCCCTCGGGCTTTTGTTCGTCGTCTGCGGCCTTGCTGCTGTCTGACTTGCTGCTGTCTGACTTGCTGCTATCTCCCTTGCCGCTATCTGCGCTGGCTGAATCCGGCTTGGGCAAGTTCACGTCCCCGGCGGCCACGATGACATTCGCCGCGGGTGCCGTGCCGCCGTTGTCGTAGATGCGCGTGGGTCGCGCCTTCCCACCCACCGTTGAGGAATCCGTGAGCACGTTGGGTCCGGCGCCACCGACGATCCAGAGCGGGATACTCCGGTCGACGTGGCCCGTCACGTCGGCCGTATCCGGGCCGGCATGCAGGTACAACCGGACTTCCTTCGTGTCGTCGGGCGAAAACTTCCGGTCGAGATAGGTTACGCCCTTGGACGCCAGCTTCAGGTCAATGCTGCCGTCGGCCTGCCTGACGATCGTCGCGCGATCGCCGGCATCGCTGCCGTGCAGGTCGACGATGGTGAACAACCCGCGTTAATAGCCATCGGCCGCCGAAGGCAGTGTGTCGCGCCGGGCCTTGATACGGCTGGCCAGCGAGGGTTCGACACCGTGCCATTCCTTCGGCATCAGCTTCACCGCGCTGTCGATGACCGCATCGGTGATGACTCGCTTCAGGAATTTCGCCGTCGAGTCGAAGTCGGCGCGATCCAGCCCCACCAGGAGGCGGCGATCGAAGTCCACGGCATTGTAGAAGCTGGCCGTCTGCGGAATCGTCCGGTACGTCACGAGCCGCGGCAGGGCCAGACGCGCGGCTTTCAACAGGAAGCCTTCATAGGAAACGAATGCCTTGTCGCGATCACGCGGCATCGGAACCCAGAGTTCGCGGTCGTCGTTGGACCGGCGGATCCACTTCCACTGCCCGGGGTGGCGATCGTTATCACCGATCAGCAGGTCGATCAATCGCGCCGTCAGGAGCGCGTGCGCGTCGATCCGGTTGGAGCCGTCTTCGTTGAGGCGCTCGAGGATGTCCTCGCTGTCGATGACATCAACGGCGCCGAACCAGCCGACGTTTCCATCGTCAGGGTCCTCGGGAAACTCCTCCATCGTGCCCAGCTTGCCGGCGAAGTCGCGGAACTCGCCGAGTCGCTCGTCGTCAGGCATCACGTAGAGAACGGGCGTGGCATGAATGACGCCCGCCGCCGCGAGGATCGGGCTGGGCAGGACGGTCGCCGCCGGGTGCGATGCGCTCAAGCCATCGGCGAAGATGTCCTCGAGCAGGGTGTTCTTCAGCTCTTCGTCGATCTGCAGCACTTCCTTGAAGATCGGCCGGAATACGTACTCCTTTCCATCGGCGCCGCGCAGGTGAAGGTTGCGGGTCTGCGCGTTGCCTCCCTCTTCCTCCCCCTTCAGGCCACCGGCATAGGTCGCCATGTCGAGGACCGGCACCTTGACCGGCTTCGCCCACAGGTCGCGGTAGTTGTCGCCTAACAGGAACCGGTGCACGCCACTCGCGCCGTACTTGTGGCTCGGCTGAACGACTACGCTATCGGTCCCGGGCGGGGGCGGCGGCACGACTTGCGCCCAGGCGGTGTTGCTGAAGGCGAGAGCGGTCACCGCCGCCACGACCAGAACAGATGTATGAACAGCAGCGCATCGAGCGATTCGCATCGGGATAGTCCTCTGGAGAATTCATCCAAACGAGTTCGCCAGTGCTACACCGGCGCCTGCTCCAGGTGTCGCTCGCGTTAGGCGACCGGGGCCGTCCCAAGGTGAGGCAGGTTACGGACTTCGCCCGTGTGGGGAGGCCGGCCTATCCCGTCAGTAGATATGCACTGTGGTCCCGGCCGGCACGTTCTGGTACAGCCATTCGATATCGGCGTCGCCGAGCCGGATGCAGCCGTGCGTGACGGCCCGGCCGATGCTCGCCGGGTTGCTCGTCCCGTGGATGAGGTAGCCGTCGCCCAGATCGAGTGCATAACGACCGAGTTCGCCTTCGACGTGGCGGTTGGTCGTGACGAACGGCGGGATGTAGAGCGTATCGTTGAATACGATGTGCTCCTCGTCAGGCAGCGGCGAGAACTCGCGGGTCGATCGTCGCAGCAGGCCCACACGTTCGCCGCGGACAACGAGCTCCTCGTCGTCGCTCACGCGAACAGGCCTTCCCGGGCGCAGCTTTGCCAGCTCGAGGTTGTGCTCGAGCGCTGCTTCTGCGTATAGCCAGTCGGGTGGACGCCACACCGGATCCTCGACCTTCCGCAGCACGACGTGCTGGCCCCGCGGGGTCCGGAACGTCCACGAACGCCCGGCGAACGCAATCGTCATTCCCGACGCCACCGCCGCTTCGGCCGTGCGCAGGGTATCGCCACCGCGAATCACCCACACGCGTCGCTCCCGGAGGGAGACTATGACCCGCAGACCCGTTGCCCGAAACGCAGCCTTGCGGGCTTTTGCCCACTCGATGCTGTCCGCTACGGAACGGAACGGCACCCACAGGCTGTCCAGGTGCAACTCCGGCACGACCGGCGTCAGGCCCTCTTCCGACCCCTGCCCCTGTCCTGCAGTCGTCAGGCAGGCCAAGAGTGCTGCTACGACAACAATTCGTTGATGCACTGCTTTCCTCGCGGTCCTGTGACGACCCGCCGCCCGATTACGGACGACGGGCCGCCGATTTCAGTCCTTAGCGAATCGTGAAGCCGACGATCAGCGGCACCCACCGGACCGACGTGCCACGTTCGCCAAACACGCTGTCGAAATTCGGTTCGTCATCGCGACCCGCGAACACGTTCACTATGCGCGACTCGAGGAACAGCGACGACGTCCCTATGCCGAACTCGAGACCGGCACCACCATTGACACCCCACTTGTTGATCGTGGATTCATTGGCGGAGTCTTCCGGATCGAGTACGTCATTGCCGAGGTAGGCACCGAGCGCCGAACCCTGGCCGAAATTGCGGAACATGTAGAGACCGCCACCGCCGAGCAGGTACAGACTCGACGTTTTCCGTTCATTGAACGGGAAGCGCATGTTCAGGTTCAGCTCGGCCGAGTACACCTTGGGATCGGGATTGGACAGCGAAACTGGCGAGCCGCCACCGGTGGTGAACGGTGCACCGTTGAACTGGTTGTAGCTGAGCAACAATCGGAGGCCGAACACGCTCGCTGGATTGTGCCAGCCGATCGGCACCGAGAGGTTCAGGCCACTGTCGTAGCCCAGGTCCTCGACGTCACCTGTTGGCGACGCGGCACCGGCGGCAAAGCCGATGTAGAAGGATCCCGGCAAC